>JAHBXC010000002.1:600000-827024 GCA_019636675.1 Phycisphaeraceae bacterium | reverse complement strand
CTGCGGTCGAAGCCTCACCAAGTCTCCTTTGCCAGCTAGGGCTTCAAAGTCAGGGGCACGATCGGCAGGGTCAGAAGCTCACCAGATTCGGCTCGGGAGACGCGCCGCACCTGTACAACGGCCTCAGCACCCTCCTGCATGAGGACGGGGCAACGCTCGTCGTGACCGTTGCATCCGTCTCCGAGAAGTGCGAGCGTTGGTGGGTGTTTGAGGACAAGACAAAGGCACTCTCCGAAGCCGCTCGATTGGCGCTTAGCGACGCAAAACTCGGTGCGAACGATGCGCCCGCAGCGACCTTCTCTCAACTTCACACGACCTGGCAGGCAGTCCGGCAGGAAATGAAGCCGGTTCTGGAAGAGCTCATTCAGTCCCTCTCCAAGCGGACCTTCGAGACCTTCGAGGAGAAGGCGGAGGTGGCTGCGCGGCTGAATGAACTGCTCGACGAGTGGCGGTTCCGGGCGGTATCGCCGTCGACTGGCCGAGCCTCGTACTTCCAGTGTCGAGTTGGCGAAAGGAACCCGAAAGGGTATTTCTTCTTTCAGGACATTGATCCAGGCTCCTCCCCGCAAGACCAAACCGACGCGAGTGCTCCCCGTGCGCCGTCTCAGGTGCCCATCTTCAAGTTGACTGAAGCTCCCGTCGATCCACGGCTCAGAAAACCCAATCATCAGCCAAACCCAAGAAAAAAGCGAAAAAACTGACGGGCAATCGGAACACTTGGAATACTCTTGGTGTATCATGGACAACGGGCTTGATTCACCCGTTGTCTTGGAGATACGCCCATGCCCGAACTCGCGCCACTCCTTCGGTCGATCCTCGAACCCCCACCTCCTCCGCCTCCAAAGACGCTGACGATTAGCGGCTTTCCCGATGGCGAGGAGGACCAGCCGGAGCCTGAGAAGGCCGCGGCCTCCCCACCGGGTGTGAACGGACGCAAAGGCAGCCGCGCCGTCAACGGCTCTCAGGTCACCAGCGGTCAAGAAGGCTCGGGATCAAACGACTACATGACCGCGCGGGATCTCGCTTCTCTCCTCAAGATCAGCAAGGCCGGCCTCTACCGCTACCTCTCAGCGGGCGTGTTGCCCCCGCCCATCCGCATCGGACGGCTTGCCCGCTGGCGCCGCTCGGATATCGAGCGGTGGTTTAGCGGCGGCAGCTAAGGCGTCTGATGCGGTCTTCCTTTGGAGAGGAGGCGGAAGGATGACTGAGCCACACCCAGCTCACCGACTTGGTGAAGTCGTGAACTGTGCCTTCGTGTGCGTGGGCCAGGCGATGCGAGGCGCAGGTCGAGACACGTTGCCGCATGCGGCATTCGAGCTTGCAGCCCTTTTCTGGTGGCGCTGGCTACAGGAGGAGCGTCTCTCACCGGCAGCCTTCAGGGAACTCGAACGCGAACTTGCCGCGTCAGAGACGACCGTTGCGCAGTACTTCGTGCAGCTCGTGCAGCGAAGGGCACCTGTCGTCGAGTCCTTCCTCGAAGTGTGTGACCCAAGAGTGGCCGCGAACGCGGGCATTTCCGCTGACACTGGTTGACTGTCAAGGCCAACAGGGGATGATCCACAAAGGAGCCGCGCCATGCGTGTCTTCAAGAGCACGTACAAGGACAGGGCGGGAAAGACGACGCAGACTGAGAACTGGTATGTCGAGTTTTCGGACTGCCGTGGGGCCACCCGACGCATCGCAGCGTTCACGTCCAAGGCCGCAAGCCTTGAGCTTGGCCGCAACCTGCAAAAGCTCGCGTCCTACGCCAAGGCGACTGGTGGACAGGTGGACCCTTCGCTTCAAGCATGGGTCAGTGGACTACCACGTCCACTCCTCAACAAGCTCGCCGCAATTGGTCTCTTGAAGAGCGAACGCGTTGCGGTGAACAAGCCGCTCAGCGAACATCTGGATGGCTTCGCCAAGGCACTCGCGGCCAAAGGCAACACAGAGAAGCACGTTCGCCACACGCGAAACCGCATCGAGCGGGTGTTCAAGGCGTGCTCGTTCCAGCACTGGGACGACATCTCCGCGAGCAAGGTGCAGGCGTTTCTCAATGACCTCCGAAAGCCCGCGAAGAAGGGCGACGCCATCGTACCTGGCATCAGTGCTCAAACCTTCAACTACTACCTCGGGTCGCTCCGGACCTTCTGTCGGTGGATGGTTAAGGACCGCAGGGCGATCTCCTCTCCCCTCTCGCACTTGGACATGCTGAATACACGGACGGATCGGCGCCATGACCGCCGAGCTCTCTCCAAGGCAGAGCTTCAGCAGCTCATGAGGGCCGCACGCGAGGGACGAGAGCTCTTCGGTCGCGACATTGACGGCCGAATAGCCTGGCGACTGTCCGGCACAGACCGGGCAGTCCTCTACCAGCTGGCTGTCGAAACCGGGCTGCGGGCGGGTGAGATTCGAAGCCTCACATCAGACTCGTTCGCCTTCACGGACGACCTCTCCACAGTCACCGTTCTTGCCGCGTACTCGAAGCACCGCCGGGACGACACGCTACCACTTCGTCCCAGCACCGCATCCATGCTGGCCGAGTACCTCCGGGATCGACACCCTTCGCAGCCCATCTTCCAGCTTCCGCGGCGCGAAGAACTGGCAAGCGTCCTCAGGGTGGACCTGGAGGCAGCAGGCATTCCCTACCGGGATGGTCTGGGCCGCGTCGTGGACTTCCACGCCTTGCGGCACACCTTCATCACGAACCTCGCCCAGGGCGGGGTTCATCCCAAGACCGCTCAGGCTTTGGCCCGGCACTCGACCATCACCCTCACCATGGACCGGTACAGCCACTCAGGCCGCGAGGACGAGGTGAGAGCCCTGTCCTCTTTGCCAGACCTTGGTGACAGCCTTCAGACGGCCCCAGAAGAGCCCTCTGTCTCGGCGGTTTACTTGGCGCAACACGATGGCCTGGATGCGTCTCCGGCAGAGTCCGTGAGACTCAACGGCCACCTACGGGGGGTGAGCAAAAGCACCAGAAAATCAGCCAAAAACGAAGAAAACCCAATGGCCCCGGTGGGATTCGAACCCACACGACCCGCAAGGGGTCAGAGGATTTTAAGTCCGTTGCGTCTGCCGATTCCGCCACAGGGCCGGGCGTACAGCCATCGTACCGCCCGCTCGCCGCCACGGAGCCGGGAAGGATTTCTCTTGCGTTCGCTGCCGATCCCGGGCACACTGGGCGATCCCCATCGGAGCCCGCCCTTGCCAGTCTCTCTCAGATCATTCGCGCCCGCAGCCCTGCTCCTCGCCCTGTTCGCGCACGAGGGAGCGGTCGCCGCGGATCGTGCGGACTTCACGGCGCGCGTTCGCTGGGTCAAGCCGGCGAACACGACACTTACCCTGCACGACGAGCCCGGCGTGATCCACGTCAAGTTCGTGGACGATCTGCCCGTCCGGCTCGTCGAGGGCGCGCTGACCGATCGCGACACGGGCGCGCTGGACCGCGCGCGCGGCGTGCTCGACGCGCTGCCCGTAGCGCGCTGGGCGCGCGTGCACGACGTCCCGGAGGACCGCCTCGTCGCGATGCGCGCCGCCGCCGAGCGGCGCACCCGCAAGGGCGTGGCCGACCTCACCACCGAGTACTTCGCCTTTCTCGAGGACGGCGCCGACGCCGCCAGCGTTCTCGACGCGCTCAACGCGCTCGATGTGGTCGAGCTGGCGTCCCCGAACCCGCGACCCACGCCCCCGCCGCTGCCCCCGAACTTCCAGAACAACCAGGGGTACCTCAACGCGTCACCGGCCGGCGTCGATGCGCTCCACGGATGGAGCACGCTCGGCACGCGCGGCGAGGGCGTCGCCGTGGTCGATCTCGAGTACACCTTCAACCCGAACCACGCCGACCTTCCCCCCGTGCAGATCATCGGCGGGCCTCAGGTCGACCCCGGCTTTGGGCCCAATCACGGCACCGCGGTGCTCGGGCAGCTCGGCGCGATCGAGAACGGGTGGGGCGTCACCGGCATCGTGCACAACGCGCAGATCGCCTTCGCCAGCACCTACGCGGGCTCGGTCTGGAATGTCGGCGGCGCGATCATCAACGCCACCAACGCGCTCAACCCCGGCGATGTCATCCTCATCGAGCAGCAGATGACCGGCCCCAACGGCGGCACGGCGTATGTCCCCATCGAGTGGCGCGCCCAGTGGTACAACGCGGTCGTCACCGCCGTCGGGAACGGGATGATCGTCGTCATGGCCGCCGGCAACGGCAACCAGAACCTCGATGATCCGATCTTCAGCCAGGGCAACGCCGGTCATTGGCCCTTCCTGCCGCAGAACGACTCGGGCGCGATCATCGTGGGCGCCGGCGCCGCCGCGACCGGGTTCAGCAACTCCACCACGCCGCGCTCGCGCCTCTCGTTCTCGAACTACGGCTCTCGCGTCAATCTCCAGGGGTGGGGCGAGCGCGTGTGGACCACCGGATACGGCAGCGCGTACTCCGCCGAGGGCCCCAACCTGCACTACACCGCGACGTTCAACGGCACCTCGAGCGCCTCGCCGATCGTCGCCGGAGCGTGCGCGCTCATCCAGTCGTTCCACAAGCAGCGGTTCTCCGGCGCCGTGCTCGACTGCTGGGAGATGCGCGCGCTGCTGGCTTCCACGGGGTTGGCTCAGCAGAGCGGCGTCAACCCGGTCTCGCAGAACATCGGCCCCCTGCCCGACATCGCAGCCGCCGCCGCGACGCTCGCGCCGCTCACGCCCTGCCCGGGCGACATCGACGGCGACCGCGTCGTCAACTTCGCCGACCTGAACGCCGTGCTCGACGCCTTCGGGCAGTCCGGCCAGGGTCTCGCTCCAGACCTGAACAGCAGCGGAGTCGTCGACTTCGCGGATCTGAACATAGTTCTGACCAACTTCGGTGGGGTTTGCGAATAGTCTGACGCAGGGACCTGCGAGCGAACCGCCTGAAGCGCGCTGAAGTGCGGGAGACGCAAAACGCACTTCACTGTCCGAATTGTGGCTCGGGGCGCCTGAGAACAAACGAGCGAATGGCTGAACAGAACCATTCATGCAGCCGATCTGTCTCTCCGTGAATCAGCCCATCCGTCTTTCGTCACAGAGCCACTCGCAGCCCTGCACCTGCAAACGCAAGGTTGCCGAAATCCCTGCGGGGGGTGTGGCGCTGTGGTCTGCCGCCCCTTCAGCGATGGGCAAACTCGAGGCAGTTCGCGGCGTCGCCAGCCCCCCCAGTGGTCCGGTTCACTTCACTCAACTCGATTGGGTGGAATCGGTCGAGGGTTTCCTCTCGTCGCTGACGCCTCTGGAGCGCGCTGATGTCAAGGCGGCGCCCATCGGCCCTGACGGACAGTGCCAAGCGTGGGACGCCGTGCCCGCCGACATCTTTCTTCATCGTGTGAAGTCCCCGTGGCTCCCCCGAGTCCTGAACGAGCGGCTCCTGATCCCCCACTACCAGCCCATCGTGCACATGGCGTCCGGCAAGACCATCGCGTTCGAGGCGCTGATGCGCGCCCAGATCGATGGACGGCTCATCAACGGCGGGGAACTCGTCGACGCGGCCCGCGCCCACAACGCGATGTTCCAGTTCGATCAGCTCGCCAGAACCTGCGCGATCTCGCACGGCTCGACGAAGCTCCAGCCCGGCGAACTCCTCTTCGTCAACTTCACGCCGATGGTGATCTATGACCCTGCGATCTGCCTGCAGACCACGTGGGAAGCGGCGACCGCCGCCGGCTGGCTCATGGAGAAGCTCGTCTTCGAGGTCGTCGAGAGCGAGGCCTTCCCCAACATCGCGCACCTGCGTCACATCCTCGACACCTATCGCGACCACGGATGCAAAGTCGCCCTCGATGATCTCGGCACCGGCCACACCGCGCTGTCCTACATCGACGAACTCCGCCCCGACGTCATCAAGCTCGCCAAGGGCCTGCTGCCCGATCGACCGCGTCCCCACGACCTTGGTCTGATCCGCGGCCTCGTCGAGCACGCCCAGAGCCGCAATATCACGACCCTCATCGAGGGCGTCGAAACGCCTGAGCAACTCGACGCTGTCCACCTTCTGGGCATCGACCTGGTGCAGGGCTATTACCTGGGCAAACCCACCGCGGAGCCGGTGCGCGTGACGCGTGATCGCCGCAAGGCCGCGTGAGCGACCGGACGGGCCGGCGCCGACCCAAGGACACACTCGCCCGCGGTCGCAGGAAAGCGCTTCGCGTGCGACTCGCTGGGTTGCTGAGGTTCGGAAACCCCGAATGGGCAGTCCCGGACTTGAACCGGGGACACCCGCATTTTCAGTGCGGTGCTCTACCAACTGAGCTAACTGCCCTCAATGTCGTCCCCATGGGGACGGGTGGAAGGTAGCACCCCGGGGGCCGGAGGGTCAAGGGAGGGGGCCTTCCAGACGCCCCGAATCGTCCAGCGGCGCCCCCTCCTTGAGACGATCACCCGCCCCCGCCCGATCTCTTCCCCCTGCTCCCCACTCCCTGCTCCCTGCTCCCCTTCCCACGCAATACCCTGCCTCGTCCGTCGTTTCCCTTTGAGGACGATGCTGCCGATGCCAAGCCCCCCACCGTCCGGGAACGCCGATCAACGGGCCGAGCAGCCCGGCACGGTCGGTGCGCTCGTCGCGCGGGCTTCCCGCGGCGACGAGGACGCGTGGGCCGAACTGGTCTCGCTGTACGCCCGACGCGTCTACGCGCTCGCCCGGTCGAGACGGTTCTCGCCCGACGACGCGGAGGAGATCACCCAGTCCGTGTTCGTCACCATCGCCAGCAAACTCCGCAGCGCCGACTACGACGAGCGAGGGTCCTTCGAGCCCTGGCTCTTCCAGATCGCCGCCAACCGCGTGCGCGACGCGGCACGAAAGGCCAAACGCGCCGGCGTCGCGATGGACCGGGCCCGCGACTCGGGCGACGCGCCCGGACGCGCCTCACGCTCCGAGCCGGCGTCCCCCGACGAGCACTCGGCGCTGCGCGACGCGATCGACGCGCTCTCCGACGCCGACCGAGATGTGATCGAACTCCGGCACCACTGCGGCATGAGCTTCAAGACCATCGCCGCGACGCTCCGCGAGCCGCTCGGCACCGTCCTTGCCCGACACCATCGCGCGCTCGCCAAACTGCGCGACGCGCTCACCACGACCGAAACACCCCACGCCCTCGGAGGCGATCATGTCTGACACGAACCACACCCACGAGAACCACGAGCGGGACCCCTCGCTCGAACCCATCGGGCGCGCGCTGGAGGGACGAGCGGAATCCCTCCGGCGCGAGCCCGACGCCGGCTTCGAGTCGCGCGTGCTGAACGCGTCGCGCGTCGCTCTGAAGACCGGCGCAGCCCTGCGACTCGTCGAGGGCGAGCACGCCGCGCCGCCAGCCCCGGCGACGCGTCGCTCCTTCGCACCGATTGTCCGGATCGCCGCGGGGCTCGCGTTGCTCGCCACGACGGGCGCGATCGTGCTGATGACCGCGCGAACCGGCCCGGCGACGACCCCGGCCGGCCCGGATCTCGTCGACGCGTCCTCTCCGGACCTGCTCGACGAGCTGGACTCGTGGCTCGCGATGGGCGATTCGCACTTCGCCGACGCTCGCCTTGTCTCGCTGCGTCAGGAGGTCGACGCCGCGTCCGCGAGCGAACGCACGCCGATCGATATCCTCGACATCGAGGAATGGATGTGACCATGCGCACGACCACCACATCTCGCCTCACGCTGCTCGCCGCCTGCGCCGCCGCCCTCGCGTGCTCCGCGGCGTTCGCCCAGCCCGGGGGGCGCGACCAGGCGCGCCGCTCCGGCCAGCCGACGCCCGCCGCGGCGCAGGAGCAGCCGTCGCTGGCGCCCGCGATCAACGCCGAGATCCTCACCGAGCGCCTCGATCGGCGTCTCGCCGAGATCCAGAAGGAAGAGGCCGCGATCACGCGTGCGAAGGCCGAGCTTGGTCGCGGCGCCCCGGTGGGCGAGGTCATGCGATCGCTGATGCGAGATCGCGTCTTCGCGATGGGCGAGCGTATGCGCGAGGGCCCCGGCGCGCACGCGCACGACGAGCCCGCGCAGAACCTCGAGTACGACGCCCAGCGTCTGCGCGAGATGATGCGGTTCCTGCGAGACACGGCGCCGCAGATCGCCGAGCGCGTCGAGGCCGAGATCCTCGACAACCCGGATCGGGCCGAGCAGGTCTACCGGCGCATGGCGCCTCGACTGCTCCCCCAGATGGAGATGCGCGATCGCGACCCGGAGATGTTCTCGCTGCGCACCGACTCGATGCGTCTGGACTGGCAGATCCGCCAGGCGGCGCAGCGCATCCAGCGCCTCAGCGGCGCGGCGTCCCCGCCCGCCGAGGAGGTCGCCCGCGCGAACACGGCTCTGCGCGAGCTGGTCGCGCAGCGAGTGGACATTGCCAACCGCGAGCGGGCCCTGATGGTCGACCGGCTCGAGCAGCGCGTCGCGTCGATGCGCGCCGAGTTGAAGGAATCCGCCGACGAGCGCGACGCCGAGATCGACCAGAAGGTCCGCGAGCTTCTGGCAGACGAGCGTGAGCGCCGTCCCGGCCCGGCGCAGCGCGGCGGCGGCGACCCGCGCCGCGAGTAACCCGAGTCGCGCCTGACCGGTATGCTTGGGCACGATGCCCGAGCAGGAAGCGGTGCCGGCGCTCCTCGCGCCGCCGCGAAAGCGAGACAACCCGTTCACGCGCTCCGTCGCCGGCATGATCGGCTCGGCTGTGCTCGCGCTGATCGTGCTCGCGTGCGTCGTCACGCTGCCCTGGACCGCCGGGGGCGCCGGGGGCGCTGGGGGGGCCGCTCGGTATCGAGCCGGGAACCTCGACGCGACGCGTCTGCCCCCGCTCTGGGCGCCCCACAACGAGACCGAACGGGAGCGACTCGCTCTCGCGTCCGAGGCGGCGGCACGCGCCCGCCTGGCAACGGACCTCGGTGTCCCTCTCGAAGACGCGCCCGACCCGACGCCCGAGCAGGCGCGCGCCGCGCGTCCTCGGTTCTGGCTCGGCTCCGACCAGCTCGGGCGAGACCAGCTCTCGCGCGTGCTCGTGGGCGGCGGGATCTCGCTGGGCATCGGCGTCTCCGCCGCGCTCATCAGCGTCGCGATCGGCACGCTCTACGGCATGATCGCCGGCTGGGTGGGCGGGCGCGTGGACGCCGTGATGATGCGCATCGTCGATGTTCTCTACGGGCTTCCCTACATCCTCCTCGTGGTGCTGCTCGCGGTCGCCGTTGATGCGCTCGCGGACCGCGCGATCGCCAGTCGCGTCGCGGAGACGACCCGTCAGCGCGTCGCCTTCGTCGAGCAGCGCGTCGGGGCGCTGCCCCCCGAACAGCGAGAGGACCAGGCGACGATCCAGCGGATCGAATCAGACGCTTCGGCCCGGTACTCCGTGGAGGCGGTCGAATCGCGTCGAACGCTGGTCAACATCGTGACGCTGCTGGTCGCGATCGGGGGCGTGTCGTGGCTGACGATGGCGCGCGTCATCCGCGGGCAGGTGCTGAGTCTGAAGGCGCAGCCCTTCGTAGAGGCGGCACGCGCCATCGGCGCGCCCACGCGCCGCATTTTCGCCAGGCACCTGCTGCCGAACCTGCTCGGGCCGATCATCGTGTACGCGACGCTCACGGTGCCCCAGGCGATCCTGCAGGAATCGTTCCTCTCGTTCCTGGGCATCGGCGTGATGCCCCCCACGCCCAGCTGGGGCAACCTCGCCGCCGCCGGGCTGAGCGAGCTCAACACGGTGCGATCGCGCTGGTGGCTGCTGGTGTTCCCCTGCGGCATGCTGGGCATCACCCTGCTCGCGCTCAACTTCGTTGGAGAGGGTCTGCGCGAAGCGTTCGACCCGAAGCGCGGACGATGACCGTCGCTCCCGCCCAGACACGCCCCGTGGCACACGCGTCGGTCGCGCCGCTGCTCGAACTGCGCGACCTCACGGTCTCCTTCGACAACCCGGGCGGCCCGCGCATCCTGGCCGTCGACGGCGCGTGCATGAGCGTGTACGAGGGCCAGACGCTCGCTGTCGTCGGTGAATCCGGCTGCGGCAAGTCGATCACGGCGCTGAGCGTGCTCGGGCTCGTGCCGCGCCCGCCCGGGCGCTTCGACACCGGCGCCGCCCTTCTGCGAGACAGGGACGCCCGGTCGCGGCGCGACCTGCTCACGCTCGACGAACGATCGCTGCGCCGCGTTCGCGGCGGGGAGATCGCGATGATCTTCCAGGAGCCGATGACCTCGCTCAACCCGGTGTTCAGCGTGCGCGAGCAGCTCGTCGAAGCGGTGCGCCTGCACCAGCGCGTCGGCCGGAAGGACGCGGAGGGCGTCGCGATCGCGGCGCTCGAAGCGGTCGGCATCCGCGACGCGTCCTCGCGCATCCGCGCGTACCCCCACGAGTTCTCGGGCGGCATGCGCCAGCGTGTGATGATCGCGATGGCGCTGGCGTGCGAACCGCGTCTCCTGCTCGCCGACGAGCCCACCACGGCGCTGGACGTCACGGTGCAGGGGCAGATCCTCGACCTGATCGCGTCGCTGCGCCGGGATCGGGGGCTGGGCGTCATGCTCATCACGCACGACCTGGGGATCGTCGCGGAGCGCGCCGATGTGGTGTGCGTGATGTACGCCGGGCGCGTGGTCGAGTACGCGCGCGTCGGTGACCTGTTCGCGAAGCCGATGCACCCGTACACGCGCGGGCTGCTCGCGTGCATCCCACGCCTGCGCGACCGGCGCGACCGGCTCTCGACGATCCGGGAGAGCATCGGCGCGCGCCCCAGGTTCGAGCACGCCCCCTCGGTCAGCCACCTCGAGCCGTGGTGGCCCTGGGACGAGAGGCCGGCCAGCGTGGTGCGGAAGCCCGCCGGGGCGCCGGCGTCGGATTCGGCGCTCGTCGAAGCCGAGCCGGGGCACTGGGTGGGCGCATGGCGCACTCCCGACGCCGCCGCGATCGAG
This sequence comes from Phycisphaeraceae bacterium, assembly GCA_019636675.1. Lineage (NCBI taxonomy): Bacteria > Pseudomonadati > Planctomycetota > Phycisphaerae > Phycisphaerales > Phycisphaeraceae > Phycisphaeraceae bacterium. Next base: position 816,157 of record JAHBXC010000002.1, on the reverse strand, counting down.
AGCCCCACTCCGTCGATCCCGCCCTGCGCGTGAATATCCCGGTTCTCGGGCGTTGTGTGCAACTTGCACACGCGCCGACACGAAGCATCATTCACGATGCGCCCGGCGGCACAGGCCGGGAGGAGAGCAGATGCCCCGGAACGCCCCAGCGCTCATCGCGTGTCTTTCGTGCTGCACAGCCGGCGCCTTCGCGGGCCCGCCTGCGCCCGTGTTCCCATCGGACGGCGCGCGCCGCCACGCCCCGGCGCGTTCCGAGCCGACGCGCTTCATCGGCTTCGAACAGAGCGAGGGCTACGCCGCCGGACCGATCGGAACGCAGAACGGCTGGAGCGAGTTCGGCGTCAGCGCGGGCGCCGGGACCTCGATCGCCTCCCTCGGGCGCAACAGTGCGCAGTCCCTGTTCCTGAGCGACAACCGCGCCGTCCAGAACGGCGCGTTCATCGGGGGGCTCAGCCCGGAGCTCGACGACCCGGGCGAGCGAGGCGTGTTCACCATCGACACACGGATCGACGATCGCGCCGGCGCGAGTTACACCATCATCGGGCAGTCGCTCGAGCTGTTCGGCATCAACTTCCGGCTCGTCTTCGAGTTCGGGGGCACGGTGTTCGTGTTCGACGAGACGCCGACGGGATTCCGATTCGTCGATACGAACGTGTTCTTCGATCTGGGCGAATGGCGCGAGGTGCGCGTGGAGTGGGAGCCGGGCGCGACGAGGTACTTCTACGACGACCGGCTGATCTACACCTCCGCCAGCGAGCGATTTGCGCGGGGGGTTGATCAGGTCGTGCTGGCGTCCGACGGGTGGCAGGACGCCGGCTTCCCGGTGGGCGACGGGCCGGTCGGGGCGTACTTCGACAACCTGCGTCTGGACGTGCCCTCCCCCCCTTCGCTCATCCTCGCGCTGGCGGGGCTCGGCGCGTGCCGGCGTCGGCGCAGGTATGCTGCCCGCCATGCGTGTCCTTCTCCTGGCTGATCGATCCTTCGCGTCGCGTGAGCGGACGATGATCGCGCGCCTGGAGATCGGGCTCGCCGACGAGGGGGTGCGCGTGGTCCGCGCCTCGCCGCAGCCGCCTCCGCCCGAGGCGCTCGACAACCCCTTCCTGCGTTGGATCCGCTTCCCCCAGCCGACCTCGAAGTATCTGGCCCCTCTGGTGGCGCGGGCGATGCTGCGCGATATCGAGGACTCGCGCGCCCAGTCGTCGATCGACGCGGAGCCGATCGACATCGTGCACGTGCTGGGCGACGAGTCGTGGTCGACGGGCGAGTCGCTCGCGCGACTGATGGGGGCGTCGGTGGTCTACGAGCTGTGGTCGGAGGCGGCGCTGGAGCGGGCGCTGCGTGTCGCGCGCGTGATCAAGGGGGAAGAGAACGAAGCGAAGCGGCGCGTCGCGATGCTGTGCCCCGACGAGGGGGTCGACGCGCGCATCGCGGCGGTGGCGCCCTGGACGCCGCGCCGCGTCGCGACCTGGGGCGTGCACTCACCCACGGAGCAGCCCTCGTGGCCGCGCCGCCCCGGGGCGATGTCGATCCTGATGATCGGCCGGGGAGAGGACCTGGGCGCCTGCCGCGACGCGCTCCTCGGGCTCAGCGAGCTGCGCAAGGCGATGCCGAACCTGCTGGTGTTCCTCGACGCCGAGCTCGTCCGGCGCTCGACCACGCTGTGGAAGCACGCGGAGCGCCTCAACATGCTCGACTGCGTCTCGGTCGTCGAAGACATGGAGAGCCGGCGCGAGCTGTCGCTGCACGTCGATGTGCTGATGATCCCCGAGCGCCTTCCCGAGCATCGCACCATCGTCCTCGACGCGATGGCGCACGGCGTGCTCGTCGTCGCCGCGAGCGGGTGCCCGATGACCGTGCTGCGTCCCGACGACACCGCGATCGTGCTCGAGCGCCCTCGCGCCGAGGACTGGCGCAACGCCATGCAGCGCTTCTCGATCGATGTCGAACGCGCGCGCGCCATGGTCCTCAGCGCCGCCAACATGGTGCGCGAGCACCGGCTCGGCGGCGCCTATGTCCGGGGCGCCCTGTCGGCGTACGAGTCCCTCGCCGGGGCCGAACCGCTGGCGTTCAAGGTCGGCAGCCGCGTTCCCTGATCGGCGCGTCCGAGAACACGGCGTCAACTCTCTTGCGTTCACGAGATCCGGTGGCATGCTGTCTTCGGAGAGAAGAGTCGTCCGTGCTGCTCGCGGGCAGTTCGGACGATTTGCCCGGAAATCCCCAGAGAAAGAGGCGTTTCATGCGTTCGACAGCCCTCTGCGCCGCGTTCGTCGCGTCGTGTTCGCTCGCCGTTCCGGCCCTTGCGCAGGTCTCCACCTTCACGCGCGACGGGTGGATCGGCGCGCCCGCCCTCGCGAGCACGCGCGAGGCGCCGGTCGCGCGCCTCTACCAGGGCAGCACGCACATCAACGCGCACCCCGACGCGTCGCCCGGCGTCGCGCGCGCCCTCGAGCGCCCGAACTTCACCGATCGCGGGTCGCCGGCCGATTTCGGCGCGCCCGCCTCGCTCGAAGGCATCGCGTTGACAACGAACATCGGACCGACCCTCGTGCGCGTCGACCCGTGGACGCCCATCCTGGGCGGCGGGCACCGGCGCACGCTCGAGGCCGACCGTGCCGCGTGGCTCGAACGCGCCGGCTTCGTCGGGGGCGTGCGCACCCATGTGAACCAGGTCGCGACGACCGGCGACGAACCCGAGCCGCGCGGGGTCATCCGGGTGCGCCCGCGAGGGGACGACGACGACACCACGGACGAGCGGTTCGTCCTGCGCCCCGCCGACTGACGGGGCCGATCACCTGTCCTGACGCTCGCGCAGCGAGCGGGCCAGCGCCGCGGCGCGCTCGTCGCCCAGCGACGCTGCGGCGTCGGCGAACGCGATGGCTTCACGCACGCGCCCGGCCCGGTCCAGCATCTGCGCCGCCTTGAGGTTCGCGTCGGCGTCTGTGGGGTGGCGCGTCGCGCAGCGGAGCCACAGCGACGCCGCGTCGTCCACCCGGCGCAGCATCGCCAGCGAGGTCGCGGCCTCTTCAACGAGCGTGGGGCTCGCCAGCAGCGAATCGTCGGGCAGCGCGAGGAGGAGCCGCGCCGCACGCTCCGGGTCGTTGTCGCGCCGCAGGATGCGCGCCTCGATCAGGCGCCACTGCGTGCTCTCGGGCTCGAGCGTTCTCGCCCGCTCGATGTGCTGCTTCGCGATGGGCAGGTTGTTCTCTTCGAGCGCGATGTCGGCGAGCACGCCCCAGGCCAGCGCGGTCTCGGGGCGCAGGTTCGCGGCGCGCACCAGACTCGCCTTGGCGGCGGCGTTGTTGCCGAGCTTGCGCTCGATCTGGGCGAGGAACAGGGGGTACTGCGCGTTGCCGGGGTCGCGCTGCTGCGCGCGCTCGTAGTGGCGCAGCGCCTCGACGGTCAGCCCGGCGGTGTTCGCGACGGTTCCGGCGTTGAACTCGAGCTCCGCGGGCGCGCCCGGGCACGCCGCCGCCCTCGCGTAGGCGTCGTAGGCCTCGCGCGTGCGCCCGGCCGAGAGCAGCGTCTCGCCCAGCAGCGACCAGGCCTCATAGTCCTCCGGCGAGCGGGCGGTCGCCTCGCGGAGCAGCAGCTCGGCGTTGTCGGTGTCGGAATCGCGGAGGAACCGCTTGGCGGCGTCGAGGATCTCGCCCAGTTTCGCCCCCCCCGACTGCGTGACGACAGGGCGCGAGGGCTGGGCGCGCCGGGCCGCGTCGACCAGCAGCCAGCCGGCGCCCGCCGCCAGCAGCAGCAGCCCCAGCGCGGCCAGTGTCGCGAGCAGGCGGCGCTTCCTGAGTTCGGTCAGGCGGTTCTCCATACGACCAGCGTACCGGCCAACCCCTACACTCGTCATCCCAGAGCCGAAAGCACCCATGACGACCACCAGCACCCAACCCACGGAACTGCCCAAGGCCTACACGCCCTCCGAGCACGAGGCGCGCATCCGCGCCCGCTGGGACGAATCGGGCGTCTTCCACGCCGAGCCGGGCCCGGTCCTCGAGGGGCAGAAGAAGCCCTACTCGATCGTCATCCCGCCCCCCAATGTCACCGCGGCCCTGCACCTGGGCCACGGGCTCAACAACACGCTGCAGGACGTGCTCGCGCGCGTCCACCGCATGATGGGGCTCGAGACCCTGTGGATGCCCGGCACCGACCACGCGGGCATCGCGACGCAGACCGTCGTCGAGAAGCGGCTCATCAACGAGGGAAAGCAGCCGCGCATCAAGTGGGAGCGTGATGCGTTCGTCGCGGAGGTCCAGAGCTTCAAGGACGAGTACGAGCGCGTCATCACCGACCAGTTGAAGATGATGGGCTGCTCCTGCGACTGGGAGCGTCAGCGCTTCACGATGGACGAGACCTGCGCCAAGGCCGTCCGCGAGGCGTTCTTCCGCCTGTTCCGGGACGGCCTCATCTACCGCGGCAAGCGCCTCGTCAACTGGGACCCCGTCACCCAGACCGTCCTGGCCGACGACGAGGTGGAGATGCGCGAGGTCGACGGGTTCTTCTATTACCTCCGCTACCCGCTGTGCGACGCGAACGGCGCGCTCATCAGCGTCACGCTGCCCGATGGGGCCACCACCGACCACATCACCGTCGCGACCACGCGCCCCGAGACCTATCTCGGCGACACCGGCGTCGCGATGAACCCGCGCGACCCGCGCGCGAAGGCGCTCGTCGGAAAGTTCGTGAAACTCCCCTTCGTCGGGCGCGTGATCCCGATCGTCGCCGACGACTACGTCGTGCTCCCGGCGGCCATGCAGGCCGACCCGGAGGCCGCCGAGAAGGACCCCAAGGCGAAGTACGCGACCGGGTTCCTCAAGGTCACCCCGGCGCACGATGTGAACGACGAGCAGATCGGCAAGCGCCACGACCTGGCGGTCATCAATGTGATGGCGCCCGACGCGACGATCAGCCGCAACCACGGCTGGGGGGACCGGCCCGGCTGCGACGCGGAGAAGTTCGTCGGCATGACGCGCGAGGACGCGCGCAAGGCGGTCGTGAGCGCGTTCCGCGACGCGGGGCTGCTGGAGGCACAGAAGCCGTATTCGCACAGCGTGGGCCACTCCTACCGCTCGCACGCCGCGATCGAGCCGTACCTGAGCGACCAGTGGTACATCGCGATCAAGAAGCCCATCCCGCTGTTCAAGGAGGGGCGCACCGACGCGGAGTTCCGCGCGCTGATCGACGGCACGGACATCCCCGAGTTCTCCCTCGCGGGGCTGGCGCAGAGCGCGCTGCTGTCGGGCGAACTGCGCTTCGTCCCCGAGCGCTACGCGAAGACCTACCAGACCTGGCACGAGAACCTGCGCGACTGGCCGATCTCGAGGCAGTTGTGGTGGGGGCATCGGATTCCGGTGTGGAACTCTGCGCTCCGTATTGGAAGCCATCAGGATCATTCCGATTTCCATACTGCAATCACTAAACTCTCCAAGGAAGGTCGAATTGCGGGCTCGACTGAGATTCTGCTTGATGTGCCTATCGGTTACGCCAGCGAGAATCGCTTCGCTGGCCTTAAGCATTGGTGTGTGCGCTCGGCAGATGACTCTGATGCACAGAATGCTCTCGAATCGATGAATGGGGTCTGGCAAGACCTTGATGTCCTCGACACCTGGTTCTCCTCCGCCCTCTGGCCCCTCTCCACCATGGGCTGGCCAAACCCCGGCGCCGACAACGGCGACACCGCGGGCCTCCTCGACGCCTTCAACCCCACCAATGTCCTCTGCACCGCGCGCGAGATCATCACCCTCTGGGTCTCGCGCATGGTCATGTTCAACCGCTACTTCCTCGCGACGAAAGACGCCTCCGGGAAATACCAGCCCGGGCCTTCGCCCTTCAAGGATGTCTTCATCCACGCCATGATCCAGGACGGCGAGGGACGCAAGATGTCCAAGTCCCTGGGCAACGGCGTCGACCCGCTCGACATCATCGAGACCCACGGGGCGGACGCCATGCGCTTCACGCTCTGCCACATGACCACGCAGACGCAGGATGTCCGCATGCCCGTCGAGCGGGACGCGAAGAGCGGGAAGAACACCTCGCCCAAGTTCGACCTCGGTCGCAACTTCTGCAACAAGCTGTGGAACGCCTCGCGATTCGCGGTCGCGAAGCTCGACGGGAAGGACGCGCAGGGCGTGCTGAACCCCCTGCGTCGCCCGCTGCTGGACCGCTGGATGCTCTCGCGCCTCGCGACCACGATCGAGCAGGTCAACGCGTCGCTGCGCGGGTACGAGTTCAGCAACTACGCGCAGGCGCTCTACGACATCCTGTGGCGCGACTTCTGCGACTGGTACCTCGAGGGCGTCAAGCCCACCATCGACGCCGACGCCGAGCAGCGCACCATTCTCCGGGCGTCGCTCGATTCGATCCTGCGCGTGCTGCACCCGGTGGCGCCCTTCATCACCGAGACGCTGTACGAGCGCGTGCGCGAGCTGCCGCGGGCCGAGATCGCCGGGCTGTCGCTGGGAGTGCATCGCAGCGGCCTGCTCTGCGCGACCCCCTGGCCGCTGGTCGACCCCGACCTTCGCGACGAGGGCGTCGAGCGGGACTTCGAGAAACTCCGCGGGCTCGTCGACGCGATCCGCCAGACGCGCGCGGCCCAGAACGTCCCGCCGAAGCGCCAAGTCACGCTGCACCTGGGGGGGGACAAGGCGCTGGCGAAACTCGTGCGCGAGAACGAGGTGTTCGTGAAGGCGATGGCCGGGCTGAAGGCGATCGAGAGCGACGCGCCGGCCGGCGCGTCGAGCGTGTTCACCTTCGACGCGTCGGAGCACCGTCTGAGCGACCTGGCCGACGCGACGGACGCCGGGGCCGAGCGTGCGCGCCTGGACGCGAAGCTCGCCGAGCTGAACAAGTCGATCGCGGCCCTCGAGGGGCGTCTCGCCAACCCGGGCTACGCGGATCGCGCGCCTGCGCACCTCGTGCAGCAGACCCGAGATCAACTGGCCGCGCAGCAAGCGGAGCGCGACGCGACGGCGGACGCGATGTCGAAACTCTGACCCTCACAAGACGGAGCGGCGCGCCGTGCGACGACTCGTGACTCTGACAGCTCTGACGCTCGCCCTGCTCGCGGGCGGCTGCGCGTCCACGCCGCGTCCGGCGACGACGCCGGTGCGTGCGGGCGTCGCCGACGCCGGCCCGCGCGCCGTGATCGAGTCCGTGGAGCCGTGGGAGTTCGCCGGGGCGCCCGGGCAGATCATCACGACGCCGAACTTCCGCATCTTCACGACGGAGACGAACCCGACGCTGCTGGACCGGATGCCGGCGTTTCTCGAGACGGCGCTGGACCACTACACGAGGGCCCTGGTCCTGCTGCCTCGCCCCGAGCGCCGGATGGAAACCTTCCTGATGGACACGCGCGCGCAGTGGCAGCGGTTGACGCTGCAGATCCTGGGTCAGCGCGGGCAGAGCATCAGCCGGGTGGGCCGGGGCGGCTTCGCGCACGGCGGCCGAGGGGTGTTCTTCGACATCGGCGTCTTTGACACGCTGGCGATCGCGTCGCACGAGGGCTGGCACCAGTACACGCAGTCGACCTTCCGCGAGCGACTGCCGGCGTGGGCCGAGGAATCGGTCGCGACCTACATGGAGGGGCACCGGTGGGCCGGGGCGACGCCTGTCTTCCTGCCCTGGTCGAATGTGGAGCGCTTTGACCACCTGCGCAAGGTCCATGCCGAGGGTCGGTTGCTGCCGCTGCGCCGGTTCCTGGCGTCGACCCCGGAGGACCTGCTGACTCCGGTGAACGAGGACCTGCTGACGTACTACGCGCAGGGGTGGGCGTTGATTCACTTCCTGCACTCGCAGAACGGGGAGGCCTCGCGGGCGTCGTTGCAGCGGCTGCTGAGCGACGCGCAGGCCGGGCGTCTGGGGCGCGCGGTCGGGGCCTCGATGACGCCGGAGGCGCGCGCGACCTTTGCCCGGGATTCCTCTGGGTTGGGTGAGGCGGTCTTCATGGCGTACTTCGGGACCGATCTGGACGGCCTCGAAGGGCGCTACCGCGCCTTCGTCGCGGAGCTTGTCGGGCCGGGGGCACGCGACCGGATCGTGGCGGGCGAATCCCCCAGATTCTCGTCGGGACGCTGACCGAGGTTTCCGGGCGTCCCGCCCGGTTGCGGTGTCTGACAAAACCTTGCAACCGATGAGGAGAGTCTTGCCGAATAGATGTACGGCAGGTATATTACGCTGGGATGGAAACGCGTTCGCGGCTGAGGGCTCGCCGCGACCCAGCGTGCAACAAGGACTTCGTTCGGGCTACGACCGCGTCGCAGCGCCCCCTTTCTGGCGCGCCACGCTCCCGACCTCAATCATGGCTTCCCTCTTACTCAACGCCCCAGGCTTGCAGAGATGCAGGTCTGGGGTTGTTTGTTTTTGCAGCGGGCTGATCAGCGTCCGGGCGTGCGGCGGAGGCCCCGCGCGCCGGCGAGCATCGCGACCGCCGCCCCGGCGAGCGCGACGATGAGCGCCAGGCCGACCGTGGCCCGTTCTTCGGTGACGGCCGGGTTGTCGCGGAAGCCCGCCCACCAGATGCCCAGCAGCCCGAGGATCGGGCCGAGGGTGTAGCCGCCTCCGATGAGTGCCTCGTGGGTCCCGCCGGCCTCGACCTCGCTGGCGCCGACCTCCATCACGTAGTAGAGCGCCCCGGTGTAGATCCCCCCGAGCCCCAGCCCGAAGAGCGCGAGCCCGACGACCGCCCAGACGACGCCCGGCGCGAGCAGGGTGACGGCGAAGCCCACGAGCATGACCAGCGTCGTCCAGATCGGCATGCTCCAGCGCCCGTGCCAGCCCGACCATCGTCCGAGCCAGAAGAAAGTGATCACGCGTGTGACCATGAACGCCGACAGGACGAGCGTCTTGCGATCGCGCGGGATCTCCATGCGCTCGAGCGTGCTGGGCAGCAGGGGCAGCAGCGTGTACATCAGCACATAACTCGTGGGCAGGAGCAGGCGGAAGACGGTGAGCAGTCGCTCGTAGACCGGCGGGTGGTCGCGTGATTCGTGCGACTCCCTCGCCGGATAGGGCGAGAACCACGCCAGCATGGCGCAAGTCGCGAGGTGGGCGACGCCCGTGATGAGCATGAGCAGCAGCGCCAGCTCCTGCGTCTTCAGGAGGGGCGCCATCGCCCAGCTCGTGATGACCACGCCGCTGGACCACACGACATTGAACCACCCGACGACCTTGCGCAGCTCGGCGCCGCGCCGCCCGCCGGTGACATAACTCTCGACGATGGGCCACAGCCCCCCCATCGCGACGGAGTAGACGCCGATCGCGGGCCAGATGACCCACGACGCGTCGGCGCCCAGGACGCGCGGGTGGGCCAGGTACATCGACGCGGCGCACGCGCCCATGACCAGCAGGATCCCGACCAGCACGCCCCTTGCAGAGACGGACTCGATCCTCGCCGCCAGCGCGCGCAGCGCGGGCCCCACGCCCAGCGCGCCGACGATGTAGGTCACGCCCATCACCAGCCCGAGCAGCAGGTTCTGGCGGCTGTCGAAGCCGAAGGCCGACTCGGCGACGAAGAACGCGCCGATCGCGACCACCGCCGCCGTCAGGTTCGCGACGAAGGTGAAGAGCAGCGCCGCCCAGACCGGCGTGGGGCGCGACGCGACGGGCTCGTGGAGGCGGGCGGCGGTTGCTTCCGAGGCCGTGATTTCCCCGAGCGAGGGAGGATCGATCGTCACTGCGCGACTCCAGACCTGTGCGAGAACGAGGGGCGTTGCCGGTGCGTGGCGCCCGCCGTACCATCCGCCGTGAACACAAGCGGGGAAAAGCCCGCCGTCAAGCCGCACCTGTAGCTCAATTGGATAGAGCGTCGGCCTCCGGAGCCGAAGGTTGGTGGTTCGAGCCCACCCAGGTGTACTTCCCCCGACGCCCCGCCGCCCACGGCGGGGCGTTGTCGTTCGCCTCCGAACGCGTCCCTTCGCGTCTCAGGACGCGAACATCGCCTCGACGAAGGCCTCGGGGTCGAACGGCTCGAGGTCGTCGAGCGTCTCGCCCACGCCCACGAACTTGACGGGGATGTCGATCGCCTCGCGGATCGCGACAGCAACGCCGCCCTTGGCGGTCCCGTCGAGCTTGGCGAGGATGAGCCCGCTGAGGGGGATCGCCGCGTGGAAGATCCGCGCCTGCTGGATCGCGTTCTGCCCGCTGGTGGCGTCGAGGACGAGGAGCGTCTCGTGGGGCGCCCCGGGGACGCGTTTGGCGACGACCTCGCGGATCTTGCTGAGCTGGCGCATCAGGGGTTCCTGCGTGTGCAGGCGCCCGGCGGTGTCGACGATGAGCACGTCGACGGCGCGCTTCATCGCGGCGTCGCAGGCGTCGAAGGCGACCGCCGCCGGGTCGCCCCCCTGCTGGCCTTTGACGAGCTCGACGCCGAGGCGCTGCGACCAGATCTCGAGCTGCTTCACCGCCCCGGCGCGGAAGGTGTCGCCCGCGGCGAGGAGGACGGTGCGGTTCTCGTCGCGCAAGCGCTTGGCGAGTTTAGCGATGCTGGTGGTCTTGCCGGCGCCGTTGACGCCGGCGATGAGGATCACCGTAGGGGTCTTCGCCCCGGGATCGGCGAACCGCAGCGAGCGGTCGCGCTCGGGCCACATCGCCTTGAGTTCGCGCTTGAGGTAGTCGAGGACATCCTCGCCCTTGGTGACTTTGCCGGAGCGGTAGTCGGCGCGCAGCTGGTCGACGAGTCTGGTGGTCGTCGCGACGCCGATGTCGGCGCGCAGGAGGCGCCCCTCCAGCTCGTCGAGGGTCTCCTCGTCGATGCGCCGGCCGCGCAGCCACGAGAACGCGGACGAGCCCGCCTCAGCGACCGCTTCGGTCGCGCCGAGGATGGCTTCGCGCGTCTTGGCGAGCCCCTGCTTGAAGCGGTCGACCGCCCTGGAGAACAGCGCCATGGCTCAGGTCTCCAGCGGTCCGACGCCGGGCTCGACCGGTGGGATCGCCGGGAGCTCGATCTCGGGGGTTTCGGGGGCCGGCTCGCCCTTGGCGGCCAGCACCTTGCGCAGGATCTTGTCGAGGACCGCATTGACGAACGATGGCGAACGCTCGGTGCTGAAGATCTTCGCGAGCTCGACCGCCTCGTTCACCGCGATCTTGGGGTTGACGCGCCCGCTGGTCATCTCGTAGTGCGCGAGGCGCATGATCGCGCGATCGATCGCCGGCTGGCGGTGCGCCGGCCAGGTCGGCGCGTGGATCTTCACCGCAAGGTCCGCCTCGCGCCGCCCGGCGAACGCGCTGTGCGCCAGCTCCATCGCCTTGCGACGATCGTTGTCGCTCAGGTCCTCGTCGAGCGTCGCCTCGATCTCGCCGGTGTCCTGGTCGCCCCGGACATCGAGCTGATAGAGCGCCTGCAGCGCCGCCTTCCGGATGTTGCGAGGGCTCGACATCCCGCTCAGCGCCCCTTCTTCTTGGGCGCGATCTTGGCCGCCTGGCGCTCGATCTCTTCGGCCAGCGCGTCGGCGTGCGCGTCGATCTGGTCGAGCGACTCGAGCGTGTCGAGGACGGCGGCCATCGCCTCCTCGCCCTTGTTGCCGAGCTTGCCGCCGGCGCGGGCCTGCGCCTGCTCGATCGTGTCGACCGTCAGCACGCCCAGCCCGATCGGCGTGCCGACCTCGGCGCTCGTGCGCAGGATCTGGGTCGTCACCGCGGTCGCGAGGTGGTGGTCGTGCGAGGTCTCGCCCTTCACGATGCACCCCAGCGCGACGATCCCGTCGAACGCGCCGCTGGTGGCGGCGTAGGTCGCGACGATGGGCACCTCAAAGGACCCCGGCGCGTCGAGCACCACGGCGTCGCCCTTCGCCCCGCCGCGCGCGACGTACTCGCCCATCGCGCCCTCGAGGAGCTTGTCGGTGATCTCGCTGTGGTAACGGCTCACGACGATCGCGACTCGCACGCCCTTGGCGCTGCGACGACCTTCGGTTTTGCCACGGAGTGGTCCGGGTGACATGGGGCGGATGGTAGCGCGGCTCCACAACCCGAACAGGTCCGGGAACACGCGCCCCCCCTGCCCAGGGCCGCGCAGGCCAGTCCGGCGTTGCGAAAACGCAACATCGCGCGAAAGAGCCCTTTCCGGGCGACCGATCTTCCCAGCGATGAACCCCCCAGACCGCGACCGTCCCCGTCTGCCCAAGGCCGCCAGCGGCGAGGCCCGCCCCAGCGCCATCGCCGCCGCCCTGGGCCAGCCATCCGCCGGCAACGCGATCCTCGCGTCCGACCACGCGTCGGACCGCTACGCCGTCGTCGCCCACGAGCTGGCGAACCTGCTCGACGGGTCGCTGCGCTGGCTGAACCTCGCGCGGAGCCGCATCGTCGCCAACCCCGGCGCCGCGAGCCAGGAGGGCGCGAGCGAGCAGCTCGCGCACATCGGCCACGCGCTGGAGCGCATGTCCGACCTCGTCGAGGCGATGATGCGACCGGGCGCCGGGCAGATGTCCACGCTCTTCGGCTCTCCCCGGACGATGCTGGACGCCGTCGAGCACGCCGTCGCGACGGTGCGACCGCTCGCGGAGGAACGCAAGGTCGCCATCGCGCTGCGTGCCGATCCGGCGCTGGCCGAGGTCGCCGCCGGCCCGCTCTTCACCGTCGTCAGCAACGGGCTTCGCAACGCGGTCGAGGCGTCCGCGTCTGGCCGGACGGTCGAGCTGCACGCGCGCCTGTACCCCTCCGACAGCGCGTTCGCGGATGTCGGCGTCGACATCCTCGACGAGGGCGGCGTCTTCCCGGCGGTGTTCGGCGACTGCGTCTTCGACTTCGGCTTCTCCACCAAGGAGGGGGGCAGCGGCGTGGGTCTTTCCCTCGCGCGCGACATCGTCCTTGAACTTGGCGGCAAGATCGCGCTCACCCCACGCTCCGACAGCGAGCGTGCCTCCGGCGCCCACCTGCGCGTGCGCGTGCCTGCGTCCCCTCTCCCGACCACCTGAAGGCGGCGCATGGCGACCAAGAAGCCCAGCTCGAAGCCCGGCGGCGCAGGCGCGAAGATCCTCGTCGTCGACGACGATCCTTTCGTCGCGCGATCGCTGAGCGCGTTCCTCTCCGAAGAGGGGTACGCCCCCGAGATCGCCGCCGGCGGCGCGCAGGCCATCGAGCGGCTCGACGACGAGACCCTCCCCCCGATCGACCTCGTCATCACCGATGTCTCGATGCCCGGCGTGGGCGGGATGAAGGTCCTGCAGCACTGCGCCGAGAAGCACCCCGACATCGTCGTGGTGATGCTCACCGGCTACGGCACGATCGAGGCGGCGGTCGAGGCGGTGCGCACGGGCGCCGCCGACTATCTGACCAAGCCCGTCGTCGACAACGAGCTGCGCATCTCGCTGCAGCGTTCGCTGCGCCAGCGCGCCATCCTCACCGAGAACGTGAACCTGCGCGCCCAGCTCGACGAGCGGTACGGGCTCGAGAACATCGTCGGGCATGACCATCGCATGCTGCGGATGTACGACCTGATCCGCGCCGTCGCGCCGACGAAGTCCACCGTGCTCATGTCGGGCGAGAGCGGCACGGGCAAGTCGCTCATCGCCCGCGCGATCCACACGCTCTCGCCGCGGCGCAACAGCCCCTTCGTCGAGCTGGCCTGCGGCTCGATCCCCGAGACGCTCCTGGAGTCAGAGCTGTTCGGCCACACCAAGGGGTCGTTCACCGGCGCGCACGCCGACAAGCAGGGCAAGTTCCTCGCGGCCCACGGGGGGACGATATTCCTCGACGAGATCAACTCCGCGTCGCCGGGCATGCAGCTGAAGCTGCTGCGCGTGCTGCAGGAGCGCAAGTTCGAACCCGTCGGCAGCAACGAGACGATCGAGGTGGATGTCCGCGTCGTGCTCGCGAGCAACCAGCCGCTCGAGGACCTCGTCGCGAGCGGGGCGTTCCGGCAGGACCTGTACTACCGCATCAACGTCGTGCGGATCGACCTGCCCCCCCTGCGCGAGCGCGTGTGCGACATCCCGCTGCTCGCGAAGCACTTCCTCGAGAAGCACGCGGCGGAGCTGGGTCGGCAGATCGTCGGCTTCAGCGACGACGCGATGCGCGCGCTGCAGCAGTATCGCTTCCCGGGCAATGTTCGCGAACTCGAGAACATCGTCGAGCGCGCCGCGGTGCTCGCGACGAGCCCCACTATCGGCGTGGAGGAGCTGCCGGCGCACGTCCTCGACAACTCGACCTCGCGTCTGATCGCCGGCGCGGGCGTGGAGTCGCTCGGGAGCGTCGACGCGCCCGACACGCCCTGGGAGCCCACGCCCCTCGAGGTCGCGATGCAGGAACCCGAGCGGCGCATCCTGCTCAAGGCGCTGCGCGCGAACGAGTGGAACCGCGTGAAGACCGCGGAGGATCTCGGCATCAACCGGACGACGCTGTACAAGAAGATGCGCTCGCTGGGCATCGACAAGATGGCCGGCTGACTCGGCGTCAGTCGGCGCGGGCCGCGGCGGTCTGCGCGGGCTGCTCGCTCGTCGGCGTGTCGAGATAGCGGAGCGAGCGTTCGAGCACCCGGCGCACCGGCGGGCCCGCGACCCAGGACCCGAAGTGCTGGCGCTTGCGCACGAGCTCGGGCGAGGGATCGTCGATGGTCACGACGCACACGAGCGTCGGTCGCTCGACGGGGCCGGCGCCCACGAAGCTCGAGATGTACTGGTCTGGCAGGTACCCGCGTTCGCCCTTGATCGCGACCTGCGCCGTGCCGGACTTGCCGAACAGCCGGTAGTCGAAGGTGATGTCCTCGAGCTTGCGCTGGCGCATGTTGCGGTCGGCGCGCGAGAAGATCTCGGCCATCGCGTCGCGCGTCATGGCGGCGATCCGCGGCGAGAGGGCGCGCTGCACGATGCTGGCCGGCGCGTCGTGCGCGCCCGGGCCGCGGTCCGCCGCGCGCAGCGTCAGGGTGGGCAGGGTTCCCGACGCGTCGCCCTGGCGTGCGAATACGCTGAAGGCGCGCGCCAGCTGCGCCGGCGTCAGCGCGACTTCCTGGCCGAAGGAGACGCTGGTCTGCGTGTAGCGGTTCCAGTTCTTCGGGTTGGTCATCCCGCCGGCGCGCTCGCCGGCGAGGCCGACGCCGGTGGTCTCCTCGAAGCCGAAGCGCAGGAGGGCCGCGCGCAGCGACGCCTTGTCCATGCGCTCGACGGCCATCGACATGCCGATGTTCGACGAGTTGATCAGCACCTCGGTCCAGGACTGCTCTGCTTTGCCGAACGCGTCGCGGATGACGCGCCGGTAGGGCGTGAGCCAGGTCTTCCCGCCCGTCCTGAAGAGCTCGTCGGGCGAGGCGACGCCCGCTTCGGTCATCACCGCCCAGGTGAACGCCTTGAATGTTGAGCCCGGCTCGTAGAGGTCGGTGAAGAGGCGGTTGCGCCCGGCGCCCGGGTGCACGGCGCGGAAGGGGTCCGGCTCGATGATGGATCGCCGGGTAAAGCCGAGCGCGCTGGGCTCGCCCTCGCCCTCGCGCTTGGCGTAGGGAAGCACGCGCCCGGTCATGTCGCGGATGTGATCGACCATGGCGAGGATCTCGCCGGTGTTCGAGTCCACGACGATCACGCGCCCGCCCTGCGCGTCGGCGTCGAGGACGGCGCGTTCGATCTCTTCCTGCGCGATCTTCTGGATGACCGCGTCGATGCTCAGCCGGACGGACTCTCCGGGGATCGGGGGCGTGTAGCCGCCTCGCTCGATCCAGAGCCCGGCGCCGCGCGCGTCGCGCACGTAGCGGAGCTGCCCCTGCGCCGCTTCGAGCGCGGGATCGAAGAGCTTCTCCGCCCCGAACTGGCCCCCGTGCTCGGCGTCGACGCGCCCGACGACGGCCCCGGCGATCTCGACGCCGGCGCCTTCGCGGATGCTCAGCGGTTCGAGGTGCACGCCGCGAAGGCGCAGCGCGCGCACCGCTTCGACCTGCGCGTCGTCGAGCGGCCCGCTCAGTCGCAGGTAGCGCGACTGCGCGCGCCCGGTCGCTTTCGCGTGCTCGTTGGCGGCGATCCGCGAGAAGAGCCGCTCGCCCGTCTCCGAAATATCGAGCCCGGCGGCGGCGGACAGTCGCTGCAGCGTCTCCTCGTAGGGGCCCGCGAGTTCGGCCGGATCGACGATAAGCCGGTGTCCTATGCGCGTCGCCGCGAGGACGCGCCCTCGCCGGTCGAGGATGTCGCCCCGTGGCGCGAAGCTGCGGACCGCGGAGACGCGCTCGTCCAGGTGCGCCGCGAGCTGCTCGGGCGGGGCGATCTGCAGCTGCACGACGCGTGCGAAGAGCGCGACGAAGAGCAGCGTGATTGCGCACGCCGCCGCGATGCCGACGCGATCCACGCGCTTCGCCAGACTCTGATTCGCGTTCGGCCCGCTCACGGCTGCGCCGCCTCTCTCGGCGGCGTGGCCGGCACGAAATCGCCCTCGGCCGACGCGAGCTGACGCAGGTGATTAATCGCCAGACGCTGCGCGATCTCGGCGCGAAGGCGCTGAGCGTTCTGGATCGACTGCTCGGCCTCGAGGTGCGTGCGCATCAGCTCGCTGGCGATCTGGATGCGCTGCTGACGGACCGCGAGCAACCCGCTGGCGATCATCGCGGCCCCGACGACGGCGCAGGCGAGCTTGGCCCAGATCGAGCCGATGCGCGCTCTCGGGCTGTCGGGTTGGTTCCGTCGCACGGTCGCTCAGCGAGGGGGGAGGCGGAGACGGACGCCGGCCGGCACGTTGTCCGGGTCGTCGAGCTTGTTGAGTTTCACGATCTCGGGCCAGCGCCGGGCCGACCCCAATTCCTTGGCCGCGATCGCGCCGAGTGTTTCACCCTTCTGGACGACGTGGACGCGATCGGCGCTAGCGCTGGCGGGGCGGGCGGGGGCCTGCTGGGGCGCCTGGGGTTTCGGCGGAGCGGACGCGACCGTTCGCGACGGCGCCGGCTCGACGCCGCGCGTCGCGCCCGGGATCGTCAGTCTCGCGCCGACGAACACGGCGTTGTTGCGCCCGAGCCGGCCCTTGTTGGCGTCGGCGATCCGCGTGTGCAGCGAGCCGTCGCCGTAGTAGCGTTGCGCGATCCCCCACAGCGTCTCGTTCTTGGCCACGACGTGCTCGACATCGCGCCCAGCGGTGGGCGCGCTCTGACCGGCCGGGCGGTCGGGGATGGGCGACGCGCTGACCGGCGGCGCCCCCCGGGGTCGGACCGTGGTCTCGGCGAGGGGAGTGACGGGCTCGAAGACGACGCCCTGCTTCGCGGTCCACTCGAGGAACTCGCGCACCGACTCGGTCGCGCTGGACGCGAGCGTCGTCGCCGCGCTCCCGGCGGGCTCGGGGGCCATCGTGATCACGACGGGTTCGCTGAGCGTCGGCGCGCCGGCGTCGGCCAGCGACTCGCCCGCTCGCTGCTCCGGTTCGGGCAGCATCGCGACCGCCCCCTGGGACGGAGCGACGACCGGCTCGGGGACGAAGACGGGCGGCGCGGGCTGCAGCGCCATGCGCGGCGGCTCGATCGTCCGTTCCTCGATCCGCGCCTGTCGCGCCCCGCTCATGTGGTCGGAAATGAGGACCCCCACCACCATCACGGCGGCGAAGCCCAGAATCAGCGCAAGCTTGAGTTCGCGGCTCATCACATCGGCGTCCTTGCGGCTGCGAGTCGCGTTCGCATTTCTCAGATGTCGCCTCGCCGATCCGTCGGCGTGGCGGAAGCGTTGACAAGGGCGTTTGCGCCCTCGCCGCGCGTTAGTCTCTCTGTTCCGAAGACCCGCCCGTCAAGCGGATCGCGCGTAGCTTAGCGGATCGCGCGCGAGGATTCATCCCGACCTCGTGCTCCGTCGCTTCGACGGCGTCGGCTTTGCGGCGCGAGCCCCCGGCTGCCGGCGCCGCCAGCCCGCGCTGGCACAGCTCGGCGAAGCCCTGCTTCACGATCCGGTCCTCGAGCGAATGGAACGAGATGATCGCGACCCGCGACCCGACCGCGAGCCACGAGCGAGAGCGGCTCGCTTCGGGCAGCGCCAGAGTCGCGGCTGCGCGCGACACCGACTCGACAAGCGATCGCACCGAACCGAGCTCGTCGTTCACCGCGATGCGCAACGCCTGAAAGGTCCTCGTGGCTGGGTCGATCCGCTGACCGGTCCTGGTTCGTGTGGGCGGGCCCGACGCGGCGCGGATGACCTCGGCGAGCCTGCCCGTCGTGGTTATCGGTTCCTTGGCTCTCGCCGCCACAATCTCTTGCGCGATCCGGCGCGAGCCCCGGTCCTCGCCCAGATCCCAGATGATCTCGGCCAGCTCCTCGCGGCTGAGGGAGTTCACCAGATCCGCCGCCGTCGGCCCGCGCGTGGGGTCAAGTCGCATGTCCAAGGGCCCGTCTCCCTGAAACGAGAACCCGCGCGAACGGTCGTCGATCTGGTTCGACGAGAACCCCAGGTCGGCCAGCACCGCGTCGGCCGACAGCCCCAGTTCGGCGAGTTTCCTCGGCGCTTCGGCGTAGTTCGCGTGGAGGGCGACGATCTCGGTTGCGCCGCGTCCCTCGCGCGCCAGCGACCTCAGCCGGGCCTCGGCGTGCGCGAGGTTCGAGGGGTCCAGGTCGCACAGGACCACCCGCCCCGTCGGGCCGACCCGTTCTGACAGCGCCGCCGCGTGCCCGCCGAGACCGGCGGTGCAGTCGAGGACCGTCTCGCCCTCGCGCGGGGCCAGCGCGCCGAGCACCTCGTCGAGCAGCACCGGGATGTGACGGGGGGCGTCGGTCATCGGGGCGAGGATAGCGCGCCGGGCGCCGATCCCTGCGCCACCCGACCACCGCTCCCGGGTAGACTGGCCCCGACGGATGCTGAACCTCAACTGCCCTAATTGCGGGTCGCCCCACCGGATCGACAGCGCCTTCCGCGGCGGTGTGGCGCGCTGCCAGGCCTGCGGCGCCCTGATCCATGTCCCGACGAAGGACGGCAAACCCATCGAGGCACAGACCGGTCGCAAGAAACGCCCGAAGACCCCTGACTCGCCTCAGAAAGCCGGCAAACGCCCGAAAGCCGCGGCGGTGGCGACGAGGGTCGCGCCGCGACGCTTCTCGGGGAAGGTCGTGACGATCACGCTCGTGGTGTCGGTGCTGGTCCTCGCCGCGATCGCGGTCTGGTGGATCTCGTCCACCGCCCTGCGAACGCGCGGCGGCTGATCAGTTCGTGGGACGCGCGCGGGCGCCGAGTTTCGACGCGATCGCGTCGAGCAGCGCGTCGGGCTCGACCATGCGCCCTGCGCCGACGGTGCGGCATGCCTGCCAGCCCTCTGCCGGGCCGACGAGTTCGTAGCCGTCCTCGACCAGCTGGGCCGCGTTGCGCCGTGTCGCGGGCTGATTCCACATCGCCTCGTTCATCGCCGGGGCGAGGAGCACGGGGGTCTTGGCGCGATCGACGGCGCTGAGCACGACGGTGACGATGTCGTCCGCGATGCCGTGCGCCAGTTTCGCCATGGTGTTCATCGTGCAGGGCGCGACGATCGCGAGGCCGGCGCGCCGGGCGAGGCCGATGTGCTGGGGGTCCTGGTTCTCGACGTGCTCCCACTGGCTCGTGTAGACGGGCCTGCCCGAGAGGGCCTGGAAGGTGAGCGCCGTGACGAAGCGCGTCGCGTCGGTGGTCATCAGGACGGTGACCTCGGCGCCGGCCTGCGCGAGGCGCGAGACCAGCCAGCACGACTTGTACGCGGCGATGCCCCCGGTGACAGCGACAATGACCTTCGCGCCGTGGAGCGGCGCGTGGTCGGCGGTTGGACGGTTGGTGGGCTGTGTCGTCACGCGTCGGGCCTCGCGCGCCGGGTCGCGTCTATCAGAGGAGCGAGCCCTCGAGCTCGCCCTGCGCCTCGGCGTGCGCACCGGCGAGAGCGGCCTCGTCGGGGACGTGGAGGGTGATCTTGTCCTGGAGGATCTCGTCGATCGCGACCTCGAGGTCGGAGCGCCCCTGGCGCTCGACGAGGGGGCGTGCGCCGTCCATGAGCTGGACCACGCGCTTCTGGATGAGCGCGCAGAGCTTGAACTTGCCGCCGACCTTGTTCACGATCTCATCGCTCTTGAGCGCTTCGATCATTCTGGGGACGCCTCCGAGGGGTTGGGTGCCGACGCCGCGAGTGGGCGGGAGGGCGAGAAGCCGAACGGGGCCCGCTCGCCCGGGGGGGACGGCGACTCTATGCTTGATGACCCTCAGGGACAACCGAGGCCGCCTTCGCGTGCGCGAGGGGCGGCGCCCACCAGTCACGACGGCCCCTCTCCGGGGACCGCCGCAGTGAGCCATAGCGTTGCAGCACCAGTTCAAGTTCGGGGATCGCGTGCTCCACACCGGCAAGCCGGAATGGGGCGCAGGGCTCGTCACCACCGCCGAGGCGGCGATGCAGGACGGCAAGGCCTGCCAGCGCCTGACCATCCGCTTCGAGCGCGCCGGTGTGAAGACCCTCAGCACCGCGTTTGCCACCCTCAAGAGCGCGGACGACGCGCCGGAGATCGACCGCGTCTTCGCGGCCGGGGGCAGCGCGAACGGCTCGACCTCCCACTCCGACGACCCCCTCGCCGGCTACAACGACAAGCGGATCGAGGAGATCATGTCGAGTCTGCCCGAGACCGCGACCGACCCGTTCGCGTCGTTCGCCGGGCGGCTCAAGGCCACCCTCGCGCTTTACCGCTTCTCGGACCAGGCCGGGTCGCTCATCGACTGGGCCGCCGCCCAGAGCGGGCTCAAGGACCCCCTCTCCCGCTTCAACCGCCACCAGTTGGAGCAGTACTTCAAGCGCTTCGAGATCACGCGCGACCAGCACCTGGCCAAGCTCGCGTCCGAGATCCGGCGCAAGGAGCCCGCGGTGCTTGCCTCGGGGACCAAGGACGCCCCTCCCGCGGCCCAGCGCGTGCTGCGCCGCGAGAGCGCCCGCTGAGGCGTTTTCGCAACATCCCCCCCACCCGGCCCGCGTGATCCCCGGGGCCGAGAACCGATCCCCGCGCGAAAGTCTCGATTCGGGCGCGTTGTCGCGTGGATTCTCGGGCCATGGCGCCGTGGCACGCCGGCGCGCCGCGCGTGGCAGACCCGTTGCATTTCTCTCTCCCGTCGGGACGCACGGGCGTCTGTGTGAGACAATCTCAAGACGAGGGAGACGAGCGATGAACGACCGCGACTTTCAGAGCAAACTGGGCGAGCTGATGACCCTGATCGAGGCCGCCCCCGAGCACGAGCGCCAGCGCCTTCGCGACCTTGCCGACGAGACGAAGAACCGGCACGAGCGCATGCGCAAGACCGTCGCGCAACTCCAGGAATCGCTCGACTACCTGCGCCTGAGCGTCAAGTACCTCGTGTTCGACCTCGAGGCGACCCGGCGCGAGAACTCGTACCTGCGCAAACTCCTGCAGCAGGGTCGCGGCAACGCGGGCCCGAGCGGCGAGCAGTACTGAGCCACACACACGAATCACAGAACGCCGGTTGGTGTACGACTGACGCGTTTCTTCCCCTCGGTTTCACCCGCGCGCGATCACCCCAGTCCCGCGCGGAGACATGCTGAAGCCCCTCGTGGCCGGCGCTCGCGCACTGCGCGGGCGCCGGTTTTTCGTCGCAGGCGTTGGAGGGACAGCGGATGACGGCTCCACCTTCGCGGGGTTCGCGTCATTTGCTCTGACTTTCTCCTCTTCAGAGAGAGAGCAGAGAAAGCAAAGGTTGGGAGGGAAGCCCGAAGAGTGGGTAGCCCTCCCCTGGCCCCTCCCATCTCGCTGCGCTCGATAGGAGGGGGAGCGGATGAGGATGGGGAGTGGGATGGAAGATCGGCGCACGACGCGGCCCGCGCAACGCCCCTCGCACTGTGGGGCGTCGACGCGGGCCTCGGCGCGGGATCGGCTGTCGTGGGCGATCAGCGGCGGCGGCGCGTCGCGAGCCCGGCGAGGGCGAGCATCGGGATGGCGCTCGCCGGCGCGGGGACGGCGCGCAGCGTGAGGTCGTCGATCATGAGGCGCGGGGCGGAGAACTGCCCGTTGAAGGTGGCGCGGAGGTTGAGCGAATCGAAGGCGACGCCGTCGATGGACAACTGGGCGAAGGCGATGTTGTCGCGCCCGGGGTTGTCGCCGCTGATGCTGAACGAGTCGCTGCCGACGAGCGATCCGTCGCGGTAGGCGTCGAGCTGGAAGACGATGCCGCCCCAGGGGCCGTTCTCGAAGTAGACCATCTCCATGCTGACGAACTCGGAGAGGGTGTCGAGGTCCATCCACGCGTTGGCGAACGCGCCGAGAGAGAGGTTGTCGCCCGGGATGAAGGCGTTGCCGAAGGTGAGCGCGTTGTTGGGGCTGCCCCAGCCGGGGAAGTCGTTGTAGAGGAGGGTGGCGCGCTCGATGATGAAGTTGTCGCCGACGTCGTCGGGGGTGAAGGTGTCGCCGTCGGGGAAGACGCCGGAGACATTGTTGGCGTTGCGGTAGGTGACGCCGTTGTAGGAGAAGGTCGTGCCGAGGAAGCCCTCGTTCAGGTCGTCGTAGCCGCTGACGGTCGTGCCGGCGAGGGACGCGGACGCGCCGAGCAGCGCGACGGTGAGTGCGGTCGTGATCGTGTTTCTCATCTCTTTTTCTCCGTTCGTGGGAGTGGCTCAAACAAAACCGGGCGTGCGCGGCGCACGCGTCGTGTGTCACATCGGGGGCAGGTCGTGGCGGAGCATGACCGTCACGGGCATGGGCGGGTAGCGCACGCGCACGCGGTAGAGCTCGTAGTCGTCGGGGTCGAGGCCGAGCGATCGGAAGACCGACGACGCGAGGTCGGCGTAGCCGGGGATGTCGGGCGTCTGCGCGAGCGAGACCCCCCTGCCCAGCTTTGCCACGCCGTCGGCGACGCTGAGCGCGTCGGCGTCGTCGAAGGCGATGGGCGAGGTCAGGTCGCTGAACACGCGCAGCTCGCGCCGCACGGGGCCGAACAGGTCTCGATGCACAAACATATCGAAGTGGAAGAGCTCGGCCGGGGTGCGGACGGCGGCGCCGAAGTGCGCGACCTTGTCGTGCTCGGTCGCGTGCGCCGGCCCGATGTTTCGCATCAACTCGCCCGTGACGAGCGTGCGCTCGCCGGCCTGGCCCACGGGCCCGGGGAGGAACTCGTCATGCACCATGCCGTCGTCGGAGAACCGGCGCGCGAGGGCGGGCATGGGGATCGAGCAGAAGGCAGGGAGGACGGGCACCCCGCCGTGCGCGCGGGCGGCGTCGGGGTCGAGGGCGACGCGCTCCAGCGTCGTGTGCGTGTGCGACGCGTCGTCGGCGACGACGGACTGGTTGATGATCCAGCGCACGCCCGGGCGCGTCTGGCGGAAGCCGATGAGCCCGCGCACCTGCGCCGCGTGGAAGTAGCGAGGGCGGTCCGTCGAGGGGATGAGCACGCTCATCGCGAGGAGCACCTTGCAGTGTGCACCCCAGGTGTAGCTGTTGCCCATGAAGGACTGCTGACGCCAGCGCGCGTCGGCCTCGGCGTCGGGCGTCGTGCCGCAGGACTCGAAGAGCATGTCCAGCTCGGCGCGGCTCGCGCTGTGCTGGGTGGCGAGGGACTCGAAGCGGGTGGCGGCGACCTTCGCCGATTCAACCAGCGCCGTGGGCACGCCCGACGCGCCCGCCGCTTCGAACCAACCGGCGAGCGCCTTGGGGGTGGGCATGTGCCGGGCGGCGACGAATGGGTCGTCCGAGTAGGCCACCTTGGACACCTGCCAGGCCAGTTTGCGATGCACGCCAAAGGCGGCGCAGATCGCGGTGACGGCCTTGGAGCCCGGGCACTTCAGCTCGAGGATGCGCGCGAAGGCGTCCCTGACGCCGGCGACGGCATGGATCGCGTCGGCTTCGAAGCCGGCGCGGGCGCTGGGTGTCTGGGGATCGGGTGCCACGAAGGGGAATCTACCAGAAGATCGGAGTATTTCCAAGACTGTTTCTGAAACAAATAAAGAAATATTTCGGACCTCCGTCGCGGGTTTGGCGAGACAGGGTCGAAATGCCCCGGCGCGGGTTTCCCCACGCAGGGGCGAAGTCGGGCGGTTCAGGTCGGGTCGCCGACCAGCGCGATGAAGGCGAGCATCACGCCGATGCAGACGACGGCCATGAGGGTGATCGCGAGGCAGCCGACGCCCTTGCGCTCAGGCGTGGCGTCGGAGGCAGAGGCGGGCGAATCCCCCTTGGGAATCGGAGGGGTGGACATGGGAACGCTCCGGCGACGGGACGCGCGCGAGCGCGCGGTCACCGCCGCGATGCGGCGAACGGGTGTGTTTGGTTGACGGGAGAGGGTCGTGTTCCCCGGAAACGCCGTTGCAGAGCCGGTGTGGCTCAGGCGCCCAGCGGCGGGCCGCGGGTGCGCGCGGGCCCGAGCGTGGCGACGCGTGGGAGCGTCCACGACGACAGCCGGTCGCGCTGCACGCTCGATCGCGTCGGTGCGACCATGTCGTAGCGGTCGGCGGCGCTGTCCGGGTGATCGTCGGGGTCGCCGCCGCCGGTCTTGGGGCGGCGGTCGATGGCGAGGGCCGTATCACCGGCGCGCAGCCCGAGCAGCGCGGAGGGAGCGCGTTCGGGGGCGGAGAACCGTGCGCCGGCGCCGTGCGCGTGCGGCTCGGCGCGAACGCGCGAAAGCCAGGGCCCGGCGAAGATCCCCATCGCCAGCGCGGCGCCCAGGAAGACCGACAGCCACGCGTGACGGGCGCGCTTCTCGCGGGGGTTCTGTTGAGCGGGGATGCTCATTTCGATGAATGCTATTCCGGTGCGAAGAGGGAGAGATTCAACGCGGAGGACACGGAGAACGCGGAGGGGATGCG
Organism: Phycisphaeraceae bacterium; assembly: GCA_019636675.1. Taxonomy (NCBI): domain Bacteria; kingdom Pseudomonadati; phylum Planctomycetota; class Phycisphaerae; order Phycisphaerales; family Phycisphaeraceae; species Phycisphaeraceae bacterium. Next base: position 791,482 of record JAHBXC010000002.1, on the reverse strand, counting down.
TTCTGGTCCCCCTCCCGCGAGCGGGAGGGGGGGGAACAGCAGCCGTGCCACGAGCGCTGATGTGCTGAACCCTCTCGGACCTCCCGTGGCACGGCTGCGCCGTACCACGCCACCCCCCCTGCCCCTTCCCCCCTCCGTGTCCGCCGTGTCCTCCGCGGTTAATCTCTTGTCCCCCCAGCCACGCCAAAAACGAAAACGCCCCCGCGTTGCGTCGGGGGCGTTTTTCATGGAAGCGGAGAGGGGGGGATTCGAACCCCCGATACGGCTTTTGACCGTATAACGCTTTAGCAAAGCGTCGCCTTCAGCCGCTCGGCCACCTCTCCGGCTTGGCGGGCTGGATCGTCCCGCCTCCCCCCTCGGGTGTCAACCCGCGAGGGCTCGAAAGATGGCGAGGGTGCGCGGGCGGGAGTCTGGCTCAGGGCTCGGTGCGCCCGAAGTTGCTGAGCACCGTGTTGAGGTCGCTGAAGTTCACCACGCCGTCGAGGTTCAGGTCGGCGAAGCCGGGCGAACCGAACTGCGAGAGCACCGCGTTGAGGTCGGAGAAGTTCACGATGCCGTCCTTGTTCACGTCGCCGGGGATGCCGACCTTCATGTAGACGTTGTAGACGGTCGACGAGGCGAAGGTGACGGGGGACGCGGCGGGCTCCTGCGCGAACAGGCCGCCGTAGATGCGCCCGATCAGCACCTCGTTGTGCGGCATCTGGTCGATGAGGATCTGGCCGTTCTCGTTGGCCGGGATGTTGGGCTTCATCAGCAGGTGGGTGTTGGTGAAGGGCAGCGGCGTGTGGCCGATGATGACCTCGCTGTCCTGCACGAACTGCCCGGCGGTGATCTCGTACTGGCTGATCTGGGTCGTCCAGGGGAAGGCGAAGTTCTGGAACCAGCCGAACTTCTCGTAGTACTCGAAGTAGGTGATCCCGCCCATGATGATGATGCGGTTGGTGTCGGTGCTCGCGCTGTAGAGACTGACGTTGGCGGTCTCGTACGCGTTTGCCTTCTGGTTGAAGGCGATCTCGAGGTGGACCGTGTTGTCGCCGTCGCGGTACAGGAGGGGCTCTTCCCAGATGTCGAAGCCGTTGCGGAAGACGCCGGTGGCGACGACGAAGCCGGGCTTGGAGCCGCCCTGCCCGTCGGGCAGGGTGACGGGCATCACGTTGCCGTCGCGCCGACGGAAGGCGTACCCGTCGAGCATGGTCTCGACGGCGGTGGTGAGACTGACCGCCGGGTCGAAGATCTTGACCGCGAAGGTGTACTGGGTCTGGAACGGGTTCATCTGCTGGGTGCCGAGGCCGTAGTCACCGGTGAATCGCGCACCGCCGACGAGTGCGAAGCGATCGCCGAGCTTCACGATGACGCCGCCGGTGGCGCGAGCGTCGGTGGACGCCTGCACGGTGAAGGGCGTCTCGGTGAGGGGCGTGCCGGCGAGCATCTGCGTCTTGAGCGCCTGGAGGTCGACGGAGACGACGTTGGGCTTGGTCGTCCACTGGACGCCGTTGTTGAGCGCGCCGTACCCGCCGTAGATGTGGAGGGTCTCGCCGAGCTGGATGAACTGGGGCGTGGTGAAGCGGAGGATCTCTCGCAGGCCGTCGCTGACGGCGCTGGTGGCGAGGTTGGAGCTGTAGAGGGTGTTGGTGTTCTCGTCGAGCATGTAGATGTGCTCGCTGAACACGCTGAGGGGGAAGGAGACTTCTCCGCCGCCCTCGGAGATGTTGTGCATGCCCATGCCGGAGATGCCGCCGATGAAGAACACGTAGCCGGGGAGCTTGGCGTAGACGTAGGAGTGCAGAGGGGTGAAGGGGACGGGTGCGGCCTCGTAACGGAAGCTCACCTGCTGCGCCTGCGCGGCGCCGGCGACGGCGAGAAGCGCCGATGCTGCGAGGAGACGGGTGGACCTCGGGAGACCGGCTTTCAACGGATTCGTCATTTCGTTCGTACCCTTTGGCAGGATCGTGGATCGGGGGGATCGTGCGAACACCTCGCCGCGCGGTGAAGGGACAACGACCCCGCTCGCTCGGCCTGTTTCAGCATACAACATCGGCGTGCCGATACCAGCCATCCGTTGGGAAACCCGTGGAGATTGGCCGAGAACGAGGGGTTTTCGGACTTCCTGACGCGCCGGTCCGGAGGGCCCGGCGCTCGAACCGGGGGCGCCCGGACGGGAGGCGCCCGCCCCCTCCCGGGCGGCGCGCCGGGGTGGAGAGCCGGGAGGATCCGGGAAAAGTCCGAGAAAAACAGAGAAAAACATCGCGTGGCGCCCCTTGTATGCCGATAAGTCCGACGCTACAAGGTATTGTGTTCCGAGCGGATTCTCGGACCACGCGCCGGCGAGGGTTTGTTCGAACGCCCTCGGTCAGGCCGAAACACGCTCCCGGAGAGTTCTCAGATGGCAAAGAAGAAGAAAGTCACGAAGAAGAAAGCCGGCGCCGCGAAGAGCGCCAAGCCCGCCAAGGCCGCCGCCCCTGCCAAGGTCGCCCCCATCGCCGCGGCCAGCAAGGTGCGCACCAAGGGCGAGGTCTTCCGCGTTCTGGCGGAGCAGACCGGCGCAAGCCGCAAGCAGGTCGCCAGCATGTTCGACGTCATGAAGGACATGATCGCCAAGGACCTGTCGAAGAAGGGCCCCGGCGTCTTCAGCGTGCCCGGCATGATGAAGGTCACCGTCAAGCGCATGCCCGCCACCAAGGCGCGCGAGGGCATCAACCCCTTCACCGGCGAGAAGACCACCTTCAAGGCGAAGCCCGCGCGCAACGTCGTGAAGGTCCGTCCGCTCAAGGGCCTCAAGGAACTCGTCTGACCGACGGTTCGAGACCCCACGAAACTCACGCGGCGACTCGCTCGCCGCGCCCAGACCAGGCCCGCGGGGATCGCTCCTCGCGGGCCTCTTGCATTCCCTGCCCGAATCAAACCCTCCGAACTCCCAACGACTCCGACGACGCGACGGCGAACCCGGGCCACGACGCCCCGTACGCGTCGAGGTACAGTGTCCCGCCCAGCAGCCACGCGCGTTCTTCCCGCCCGGAATCGACGACCCGCATGCCCACCTCCGCCCCTTCAGCCCCAGCAAGCCAACTCACGGGCGACCCCGCCCGACAACGCGTCGCGCTCACCGACGCCGACCGTCAGGCGCTCGCTCGCATCCGCGCGGTCAACCCCAAGGCCGATCCGCTGGGCGTCGCGCCCGATGTCCCCCCCTCGCGCATCCCCAGGCACATCGCGGTGATCATGGACGGCAACGGCCGATGGGCGGCCCAGCGGGGCCTCGACCGCTCGGCAGGTCATCGCGCGGGCGCCAAGGCGGTGCAGGCGGCCCTCGAGGCCTGCAACACCCTGGGCGTCGAGGTGCTCACGCTCTACTCGTTCTCCGTCGAGAACTGGAAGCGACCTCGCGCCGAGGTCGACGCGCTGATGCGTCTCTACCTTGAGTACATGGCGCTCGAGCGCGATCGGCTCGTCGAGCACAACCTCCGATTCAAGCAGATCGGGCGGCGCGAGGGGCTCCCCCCGGCCGTGCTCGAAGCCCTTGAGAAGACCCTCGACGCGACGAAGGACTGCACCGGCCCGATCCTCAACCTGGCGGTGAACTACGGCTCGCGCGCCGAGATCGCCGACGCGGCCCGCGAGATCGCGCGCAAGGCCGCCGCCGGGGAACTCGACCCCGAGAGCGTGGACGAGACGGTCTTCGAGCGCCACCTCGAGACCGCCGGCCTGCCCGATCCTGATCTGCTCATCCGCACCGCCGGGGAGATGCGCATCAGCAACTACCTGCTCTGGCAGATCAGCTACGCCGAACTGCACGTGACGCAGACGCTCTGGCCCGACTTCGATCAGGCCTCGATGATCGACGCCGTGCGCGACTACGCGTCGCGCAGCCGACGCTTCGGGGGCCTCGATCACGCCCACGCCCCCGATGCCCCCGATGCCCCCGGCAACGCGCCCACCCCACCGGCCCCCACCACACACTGATCGCCCGTCTCGCGGACGAGAGGGAGAGACGCCCCCGTGTTGCGCTATCGACTGCTGCTGGGCCCGGTACTCATCGCGGCGCTGATCGGGGTGTTCTGGGCGGACGCCGCGATCGAGGGCGCAGCGATCCCGTCGTTCCTTCGCGCGATCTTCCTGGGTCGAGAGGCCTTCCCGCCGGGCGTTGCGATGTTCGCGTTCGCGCTGCTCATCAGCCCGCTGGCGTCCTTCGAACTCGTCGCGATCCTGCGCGCCAACTCGATCAACGCCTCGAAGCGCGCCACCTGGTTCGCGACGGTTCTTGGCCTGCTCGTCTCGTGCACCATCCCCACCGACATCACGGGGTCGCTCGGCGCGGCGATCGTCGCGTCGGTGGCGGCGTTCGTCCTCGTCGGCTCCCTGATCTTCTACTCGCGCAAGAAGACGGTGGAAGGAGTCGTGGCGGCGGCCGGGGGAACGCTCTTCGCCTTCGCGTACCTCGGGCTGTTGTTCGGCTTTCTGCTGGCGATCCGGCGCGAGCACTCCGCGTGGGTGGTTCTGGCGGTGCTGCTGATGACCAAGTCGTGCGACATCGGCGCCTATTTCACCGGGCGAGCGATCGGGCGCCACAAGCTGATCCCGTGGCTGAGCCCCGGCAAGACCTGGGAGGGGCTGGGAGGGGGCGTCGCGCTCGCCACGGCGCTGGGGGTGCTTGGCGCCTACCTCGCGCATCGCGCCTCGTGGCTGCCCCCCTACCCGCTCTGGCAAGGCGCGTTGATGGGCGCAACTCTCGCGCTCGTCGGGCAGGCGGGCGACCTGCTCGCCAGTCTGCTCAAGCGCGACGCGGGCATCAAGGACTCTTCCAAAGCCCTGCCGGGATTCGGCGGGGTGCTCGATGTGATCGATTCCCCCCTGCTCGCAGGGCCGGCGGCGTTCTGGCTCTTGACCGCGTTCGGCGCGCCGCAGGTCGCATAACCGTGTCGCGAACACCCACCTGAGTGGGGCTGGGGGGACTCGCCGCTACGCCCGGCTCGCATCCGGGGTCAAACCCCCCCTTCACAGCGGCGTGCCGGGCGGGTACACTGTCGGTATGACAGTAACGACAGCGGAGCCGGCGATGAGCGTGACCGAGAAACTCCTCAAGCTCTTCCGGGTGGAACAGCAGGTCAGAGGGCTCCGGACACGACTCGACGCCGCGGAGCGCTACCTGACCGAGCAGGACAAGCAGCTCGCCGCGATCGACGCACGCCTGTCATCCCTCACCACGCAGTGTCGCCAGCTCGAAGCGGTCGCCGCCAACGACGAGAGCGAAGGCGAGATGATCGAGGCGCGGATCGCCAAGCTGCGCGAGCAGATGAACTCGGCGAAGACGAACAAGGAATACTCCACGTTCCTCTCCGAGATCAACACCCTCAAGTCATCCAAGTCCGCGGTCGACGAGCGAGCCATCGGCTCGCTGCAGAAACTCGACGAGCTGCGCAAGCAGATCGCCGAGATCGAGGCGAAGCGCGTCGAGCGTGACAAGGTCCGCGCCGTCGCCAAGGCCGAGCGCGACCAGCGCCACGCCGAGATCCGCGACCGGCTCGACGAGCTGCAGCGCGAGCGCGACGCCGCCGCCAAGGAAGTGCCGGCTTCGGCGCTCGCCCTCTTCGAGAACCGCTGCCTGCGAAGCGACTCGATCGAGGATGTCATGGCCGCCCTCGAGGTGCATGACCGCCGGCGCATGGAGATGCTCTGCGGCTGCTGCCAGGTGCTCCTGCCGATGGAGAAGGTGAACTCGCTCCTCGGGCGAGGCGACCTCGCGACCTGCACCTCGTGCGGGTGCATCCTCTACATCGAGGCCTCGACCCGCGAGGCGGTCACCCCGACGACCCGCAAGTAAGCGCGCGTCGGCTCAGTCCCCGGCGCGCAGCGCCGAGAGACGCACATACCCCACATACCGCTCGCGACCCGGCGCGCCCGGCGAGTCTGTCGACAGCCGGCGCACGATCGCCGATTCGACGCGCTCGTCGCGCATGCCTCGCCCCAGCGCGCGCTCGGCGTCCGCGCGCGCCGCCGCGAGCGCCGCGCGTCGCGCGCTCAGCACGTCGTCGCCCATCGCCTCGGCGGACAGCAGGTAGCGCCCGTCGCGCCAGCCCGGCCGATCGACCCACCAGGTCGGGCGCCCGTCGGCACGCCACACGCCCGACGCGGACCCGCTGACGGCATTCGCGCCCGACACGCGGTTCGGCGAAACGCTCTGGGCCGCGCGCCCGGCGTCTTCGCGCGACGCCTCCTCGCCCGGGGTCGCCGGCTCGGCGCGGATGCGAAGGTCGGCTTCCTGCAGGGCGGACTGCAGCGGCATCGGGCCCACTTCGACCTGCTCGTGCTCGATCTCGGCCCGCGCCTCGGCGGTCGTGTCCGGCGTCGGCGGGGCGGAAGGCCCGCACCCGGCGAGCAGCCCGGCGATCGCCAGCCCGGCGACGGTCTCGAATCGTTCGCGTCGTGTCATGCCCTCAGTCTCCCCCCCGGCGCCCCGCCGGTCCAGCCCGGCGCGAGACTGCGCGCATCATTCGCCCTCGACGAACAGCTTCTGCTGGTCCTTCACGTCGCGGACCCGCTGGCGCAGCTCCTCGAGCTCGCGCTGCAACTCCGCGGCGTTCTGGAAGTTGTGATGCTCGCTCGCGAAGCGGACATACGCGACCTCGTCGAGATCGCGCAGCAGCGCCATCACCCGGTCGCCGATCTCGCGCGTGGGCGCCTCGCGGTCGAACTCGCGGTGCAGGGCCTCCTCGACGGCGTCGATCAGCGCGTCCTTGTCCCGCTCGGGGATCGGGCGCTTCCCGCAGGCGAGGGCGACGCTCCGCGCGATCTTCTCGCGGTCGAAGGGCTCGCGCTTGCCGTCGCGCTTGATCACCGTGAGGCGAGGGGCCTCTTCCACGCGCTCGTAGGTCGTGAACCGCCGCCCGCAGACCTCGCACTGGCGACGCCTGCGAACGACCAGCCCCCCCTCGCTCGAGCGGGAATCGATGACGCGGTCCTGGTTGGCAGAGCAGTAGGGACAGATCACGATCGTGAAGACCTCAAGAGGTTGGGGCCGCGGGACCGCGACCGTCCCACATGGTGCGTTGTGCGGGTCGCGGCGTCAAACGGGCGCCCACACGGGCCTCCCGGCCCGCTACGCTTCGCCTGTCCTGAGTCCCCCCAGCCCTGTCTGAAGGCCGCGCATGCCCCGCATCACTCTCCCCGACGGCTCTGTTCGCTCCTACGACGCCCCGGTGACCGCTCTGCGGGTCGCCCAGGACATCGGCCCCCGGCTCGCGCAGGCCGCGGTCGGCTGCACCGTGGACGGCGAGCTGCGCGACCTCTCGACCACTCTGGACCGCGACTGCTCGCTCGCGATCATCACCCCCACGACCCGCGACAAGCAGCCCGACGCGCAGGCCATGTACCTGCTGCGCCACTCGACGGCGCACGTGATGGCCGAGGCCATCCAGCGCCTCAAGCCCGGCGTCATGCTCGTGTACGGCCCGCCCCTCGAGAACGGGTTCTACTACGACATGTACCTGCCGGCCGGGACCACGCTCTCGTCCGACGAGTTCCCGCTCATCGAGGCCGAGATGGCGAAGATCGTCGCCGAGGACCGGCCCTTCACGCGCTACGACATGCCCATCGATCAGGGCGTCGCGAAGTTGAAGTCGGAGGGCAGCAAGTACAAGCTCGACAACGCCGAGCGCGCCATCGAGGGCGGCTCGTCGACGCTGTCGTGGTACGCCACCGGCGCGCCGGGCAAGAACTGGGAAGACCTCTGCCGCGGCCCGCATGTGCCCAGCACGGGGCGCATCGGCGCGTTCAAGGTCATGTCGCTGGCGTCCTCCTACTGGAAGGGCGACGAGAACTCCGACCGGCTGATCCGCGTCTACGGCACGGCGTTCTTCTCGAAGGCCGACCTCGACGCGCACCTGAACCAGCTCGACGAGGCGAAGAAGCGCGATCACCGCGCGCTGGGCAAGCAACTCCGCCTCTTCCACATCGACGAGGACGTCGGGCAGGGCCTCATCCTCTGGACGCCCAAGGGCGCGATCGTGCGCGACGAACTCCAGAAGTTCATCGGCGCCGAACTGAAGAAGCAGGGCTACTTCCAGGTCTTCACGCCCCACATCGGCAAGCTCGCGCTCTATCGCACGAGCGGGCACTTCCCCTACTACGCCGAGTCGCAGTTCCCCCCGATCGTCGAGCGCGAGTCGCTCCAGATGCTCGCCGACGAGGGCTGCGGTTGCGCCGATCTCATGAGCAGGGTGACCACGGGCGAGGTCGAGGGCTTCATGCTCAAGCCCATGAACTGCCCCCACCACATCAAGATCTACGCGAGCGAGCCACGCTCGTACCGCGACCTGCCGCTCCGGCTCGCGGAGTTCGGCACGGTCTATCGGTGGGAGCAGTCGGGCGAGCTCAACGGCATGACCCGCGTGCGCGGCTTCACGCAGGACGACGCGCACCTCTTCTGCACCGAGGACCAGGTCCCGGCGGAGCTGATGGGCTGCCTCTCGCTCGTGAAGCTGATCCTCGGCACGCTGGGCATCAGCGACTATCGCGTGCGCTTGGGCCTGCGCGACCCGGATTCCAACAAGTACACCGGCGACCCGGCGAACTGGGACAAGGCGGAGGCCGCCTGCCGCGCCGCCGCCCAGACCCTGGGCGTGAAGTTCACGGAGGAACCCGGCGAAGCGGCGTTCTACGGGCCCAAGATCGACTTCGTGGTGCGCGACGTGATCGGGCGCGAGTGGCAGCTCGGTACGGTGCAGGTCGATTACAACCTGCCCAACCGCTTCGACATCTCGTACATCGGCCCCGACAACCAGGCCCACCGCCCGGTGATGATCCATCGCGCGCCCTTCGGCAGCATGGAGCGTTTCTGCGGCGTGCTGATCGAGCACTTCGCCGGCGCGTTCCCCACCTGGCTGAGCCCCGAGCAGTGCCGCGTGCTGCCCATCAGCGACAAGTCGCTGGACTACGCCCGAGAGGTCCACGCGATGCTCAAAGCCAGCGGCGTGCGCTGCGCGCTGGACGACTCGAGCGATCGCATCCAGGGCAAGGTGAAGGTCGCGGCGGACGAGAAGGTCCCGTACATGCTCGTCGTCGGCCCGCGCGACGCGGAGCAGCGCGCGGTCTCGGTCCGCGCCCGGGGCATCCAGAAGGACCTTGGCTCGATGCCTCTCGACGAGTTCGTGCAACTGATCGCCGAGGAAATCGAAAGCAAGGGCAAGACAACCGTCCTCGAGCGTTTCGGGGCGAGCGTGAACGCCTGAGATTGACGAGCATGCCCGACGCGACGCCAACGCCCATCCCGACGCCCGACGCCCCCCCGGGCCCGCCGCAGAACTGGCGGGAGCGGCTCTCGATCGTCGTCGAGGCCATGCGCGAGATGAGTCTGGAGTCGGACCCGGAATCGCTCGTCCGCAAGTATTCGGTACGGACACGCCAGCTCACGCCGAGCGACCGGCTGGTCGCGCTGTCGCGCCGGAACATCGAAGCCCCGAAGTACCGGGTGACGCGCGCGTCGATCTGGCAGGACAAGATCAATCCCTGGAAGGAGCCGCATCGCCTGCCGGTCCTCGAGGGCGGGCTGCTGGGCGAGCTGATCTACGGCGACGAGCCGCGCATCCTGAACAGGATCGAGCTCGCGCACGACGAGCCCGCTCGCGAATACTTCGAGGGGATGGGCTCGCTGGTCTTCATCCCCAACTTCGACAAAGGCACGGCCATGAACGGCGTCATCCTGATGCGCCGCGACCCCGACGCCTTTGTGCACGAGAAGCTGCCGGAGCTTGTCTGGCTCTCCAACCTGTTCGGTCGCGCCACGCACAACCTGGTGCTGTCCGCCGAGCTCGACAAGGCGTACCAGGAGGTCGATTCCGAGCTGCGCTATGTCGCCGACCTCCAGCGCTCGCTCCTCCCGACGGCGCTGCCCAAGTGCGAGAACCTCGACCTCGCGGCCCACTACGCGACCTCGCGGCGCGCCGGGGGCGACTATTACGACGTCTTCTCGCTGGGCGAGGGGAGGATCGGCATCATCATGGCCGATGTCGTCGGGCACGGCACGCCGGCGGCGGTCCTGATGGCGATCACCCACTCCCTCGCGCACAACCATCGCGCCGTGGCCCATGACCCGGGCGCCTTTCTCGGGGCGATCAATCGCGACCTCGCCTCCCGCTACACCCGCGACACCGGGGCGTTCGTCACCGCGTTCTACGGCGTGTACGACCAGCGAACCCGCTCGTTCCTCTACAGCAACGCCGGGCACCCCCTGCCCCTCGTGAAGCGGTGCACCGACGGCTCCTCCTTCGCGCTCGACGAAGGGCGGTCGCTCCCCCTGGGCATCGACGATTCGGTCGTGTACGAGTCCGCCACGACGGCCCTCTCGGCGGGCGACCAGGTCGTGTTCTACACCGACGGCATCACCGAGGCCTTCGGCCCCGACCGCCAGATGTACGGCACGGCGCGCCTCCAGAGGGCCATCGAGGACTGCGCCCTGACGGCGTCGGGCCTCATCGCCTCGATCCTCGAGGACCTCGAGACCTTCACGCGCAGCGCCGCCCCGGACGACGATCGCACCCTCCTGCTCGCCAAGATCCGGTGATCAGGGCCCGCATCGCCGGTCTCGGGGAGCCCCTTTCGCGATTCCTGTCTTGCTTCCCCTCTGGCCGTGGGTTAGTCTTCAGACGCGTTCCCGAGAGTCGGGACGCCCCACGCCCCGGGTCCGGGGCATCAGTCGCCCGCCGCCCACCATGGTCCTGACGACATCGCGCTCCGCGAAACTCGGCTCGACACTCCACGCGTCGGCGTTCGCGCGCCCCTGCTCATGAGGGCGTCGCGTCTCATCCAACCCATCGACCCCGCGCCCGCCCGGCCTTCCGGCGCAGGCGCTGTTGTTTCACCCGCCCGCGCACGACGCGCGCGGCGCCTCTCTGCCTGAACACAAGGAGCACACACATCGGCAGGCGACCCTTCTATCGCGACAGCGGACCCCCGATCAAGCGCACGCGGATCAACGAGCACATCCGCTTTTCTCCCCTGCGCGTGATCGGTCCTGAGAACGAGCAGATCGGCGTGATCGAGCGCGAGGCCGCGCTCCGCATGGCCGAGGACGCCGGGATGGATCTCGTTGAGATCTCTCCCGAGGCCCGCCCCCCGGTCTGCAAGATCATGGACTACGGCAAGTACAAGTACGAGCTGTCCAAGAAGCAGAACAAGTCCAAGGCCGCGTCCGCGGTCTCCGACCTGAAAGAGGTCCGTCTCGGGCGCTCGATCAAGGTCGACCCGCACGACATCGACATCCGCATCCGTCGCGCGCGCGTGTTCCTCATGGATGGGCACAAGGTGCAGCTCGTGCAGATGTACCGTGGGCGCGAGGTGGTGCACCGCAACCTGGGCATGGACATCATGCAGCGCGTCGTCGACGCGCTGGCCGATGTCGCGAAGATCGAGATGGCGCCCAAGCACGTCGACCGGCGCACGATCATGATCGTCTCGCCCGACAAGGTGAAGATCGCGAAGATCGAGGCCCAGCTCAAGCGCGAGCAGAAGGCCCGGGGCCTCTCGGAAGAGCAGGCCGAGGCCGAGGCCCGCGCCGCGCGCCAGGCGGCCCGCGAGGCGGCCGAGAAGGAAGCCCTCGAGGACGAGAACGACGCCGAGGAGCCAGACGACGAGGGGGCGGACCAGACCCCCGAGGAAGCGGAGCTCGGCTTCGACATCGAGCCCGAGAAGTTCGACCGCAAGCGTCGATAACGCCTTCCCGGCATCCCGAACGACCTTTTCAGCCCCGGAGCGTCAAGCACGCGACGGGGTTTCTTCGTTCGCGCATCCAGATATCCGCCCGGGGCGGAATCACCCCGAGCCCTTCACGAACCACACGGAACCTTTGGCCAACTTCCGTCGCACCGACGCCTCATTCTGACCGATACTTCCCCGCCCCGGCGGGGTTCCTGCCGAACACCCGCCGCACACCCGTCCAGACCCGACGCCCCGTACGCACCCCTCGCCGCCTTCAAGGCAGCAGGGTCCCTGACCATGCCTCGCTTCGCCCTCCTCGCCGATATCCACGCCAACCTCGAGGCCCTCGAGGCCGTGCTCGACGACCTGTCGCGCGTCGACGTCGACCACACGCTCTGCCTGGGCGACGTGGTGGGCTATGGCCCCGACCCGGCGGCGTGCGTCGAGCTGGTCTACGACTGCTGCGACGCGGTCGTGCTGGGCAACCACGACGAAGCGGTCTTCTCGGACTCGCCCCTGGACCGCTTTAACGAGCGCGCCAAGGCCGCGATTCTTTTCGCGCGCAGCGACCTCTCGGGCCTGCACCGGCGCGCCATCGCCGACTGGCCGCTGGCCGACTGCGTGGACGGGCTCACGATCGCGCACGCCTCGCTCGGTCCGGACCGGTGGGAGTACCTCTACTCGCCCGAAGCCGCCAAGCGCACCTTCGACGCGTTCCGGGGGCCCTTCGCGGCGGTCGGGCACACGCACATCCCCTCGGCGTTCTCGCTGGTGAAGCAGCCCTCGCTGGTGCTCGCCGGCAACGGGCCGGACGCCCCTCGCGAGGTCGTCCGAGGGCACCACCTGGCGGCCGAGGCGGCGATCCGCCTGCCCGAGGGCCCCGCAAACGGCGCGGCCCGCTTCATCGTCAACCCCGGCGCCGTCGGCCAGCCCCGCGACGGCAACCCCGACGCGTCGTACGCGATCCTCGACACGACAGCGCGCACCGTGCAGATCCGTCGCGTGTCGTACGACCTCGACGCGACGATGCGCAAGATCGCCGACGCCGGCCTGCCGGCGCCGCTGGCGGACCGGCTGCGCATCGGGGCGTGACTGGGGAGCGCCCGGCTCAGTCCAGGTGCTTTTCCATCAACAGCACATCGAGGATGCGCCCGAACTTCTCGCCCACGCGGCGCTGGACGCCGATGCGCTCGAAGCCGAGTCTTTCGTGCAGGCGCACGCTGGGCTCGGTCTCGGGCGCGATCGCGATGCGTGAGAGGGCGACGAACACGCCGCCCCGGGGGCCGCGACGGAATATCTCCTCGGCGAGGGCTCGCCCCACGCCGCGCCCCTGCGCGTCGTCGCGCACGTACACCGAGAACTCGGCGGCGCGCGCGTAGGCGCACTTGTCGCTCCAGCTCGAGAGCGACGCGTAGCCGAGCACGGCGCCGTCGTCGTCGACCGCGACGACGACCGGGTGGGAGGGCGCGCGTTTGCGAAGGAAATCGGCGTGCGTCGCGAGCGTGCGCGGCTGGGTGTCGAAGGTCGCGACGCCGTGGAGCGCGTGCCGGTTGTAGATCTCGAAGATCGCCGGGAGATCCGCGTCGGTTGCTTCTCGGATGCTGAACGAACGCGACTGTGTCACTGCGAACGCTCCTTCTGTCGATCCTCGCGGCACGGCTGCGCCGTACCACGCCACCCATCGTCTCTTCCCCGTGCCTCGTGCCTCTTGCCTGATGCCTTCTTCACACCCTCATATTCTTCCACGACCCCTGCAGCCATCGCCCCATGAACGCGGCGCAGCGGACGACGAGCTCGATCGCGAGCCCGTACCACAGCCCGACGAGGCCGCCCTCCCAGGGCGAGGGGTTCTCGAACTGGATGCCGAAGATCGGCGGCGGATCGACGCCCGAGAGCAGGAAGGCCAAGGGGAGGCGCACGCCCCAGGTGGTGATCCAGGTGAGCCACATGACAACCTTGGCGTCGCCGGCGCCCCGCAGCGCAGAGCGGAAGACCATGCCCACGCCGAAGGGGATCTGGATGATGCCGGCGATGATGAGGAGCTTGGGCGTGTACTCGAGGTGCGCCGCCTGGGGCGTGAAGAGGCCGGTGATGAGCACCGGGACGGTGAGGAACGCGATGCCCATGAGGCCCATGAACGCCGCGGTGATCCAGGTGCACGCCCAGACGCTGCGGTTGGCGAGTTTGTGGCTGCCTGCGCCGAGGTACTGCCCGACGAGCGTGGCGGACGCGATCGACATGGCGAAGCCGGGGAGGAAACTGATCGCCTCGATGCGGATGGCGACGATGTGGGCGCCGAGCAGGCCCGGGAGCGCCATCCAGCCGACCATCATGACGACGAGGAAGTTGCCGACGAACATCCCGACCATCTCGAGGAAGTTCGGGAAGGCCTGGCGCGCGATGCGGACGGTGGTGACCTGGTCGTAGCGCAGGCGCCGGCGCCGGAGTCTGATGCCGCTTTTGCCGCTGACGAGGAGGGCGGCGATCGCGAAGGCGCCGAGCCACCACGCGACGACGGTGCCCCAGGCGATGCCGCTGACGCCCATGTTGATGCCGAAGGGGTTGTGGAGCAGCGTGCGCTGCACGAGTTCCCCATCGACGAGGTTGGCGCGCACGATGTCGACGCCGGCGAGGACCCAGCTGACGACCGCGTTGATGATGTTGAGCACGGCCATCACGAGGAGGGGGCGGAGCGAATCGCCGGCGCCGCGACAGGCGGCGATGCCGGTCGCGAGCAGCGTGATGCCGGGCACGCCCCACGCGAGGACGCGCAGATAGACGACGAAGTTGCGCGTCGCTTCGGGGTCCAGACGGAGCAGGGTCGCCAGCCAGGGGCAGGTGAGCCAGACGAGCAGGCCTGTGAGGGCGCCGGCGAGGAGACTGAGCAGCACGCTCTGTCCCAGCGCCGCGTCGGCGGCGGCCTGTCGGCCCTTGCCCACGCTGCGCGCCACGACGGCGGTCGTGCCCACCCCGATCGACATGCCCACGAGCGAGATGGCCCAGTTGATGTAGGCGCCGCCCGCGATCGCGTCGGCGGCGGCGACGCTGAGCCCGGCGGAGAGGACCGTGTCGACGGCGCCGACGAGCCAGTTCATGAGCGATTCGAGGAAGATGGGCCAGGAGAGCGTGAAGATCGCGCCCCACATGGTGAGCCCGGCGAGCTTGCCGCTGGTCAGTCGCCCGTCGTCGGTGAGTCGTTTGACGGGCGCGCGCGGCGACCTGACGCGAACGGGCGCGGCGGGCTCTTCCGGCTTGGGCTGCGGCTCGGGGTTCCCCGCCGTCGGCTGACTCACAACAACCTCCGGGTCGATGGTAGCGCGGGGTGGGTCGGGTGCTGGGGCTTGCCAGCAGGGGTACGCGGGTTTCGTGGCGCGATTGCGCCAGACCCGGTTCGGTGCTGCGCACATGCCCCGGGGCGCCGTCTTCCCCCCGTGTGCCTTGTGCCGCGTGCCTCGTGCCTTCCGTCACCTGATATTGACTGTCAGCAGCGACGCGACGACGAGCACGATGGTGACGATCCAGAGTCGCGCGACGATCTTCTGCTCGCTCCAGCCCCCCATGTGCAGGTGCCAGTGGTAGGGCGCGCAGCGGAAGATGCGTTTGCCCTTGGTGGCCTTAAAATAGCCGACCTGCATCGCGACGCTGCCGATCTCGAGCAGGAACACGCCGCTCATGAGCAGGATCAGGGGCTCGTGGCGCACGACGACGGCGATATACCCCAGGAGCCCGCCCAGGCAGAGCGCGCCGGTGTCGCCCATGAAAACGCTCGCCGGAGCGCAGTTCCACCACAGGAAGCCCAGGCACGCGCCGGCCATCGCGGCGGCCATCACCGCCAGTTCCTCGCCCCCGGGGACATAGGGCATGAGCAGGTGCTGCGAGATCGCCTCCCACCCGGCCACGATGCACAGGGCGGTGAGGCCGATGCTGACGGCGGCGGTGATCCCCCCGGCCAGCCCGTCCATGCCGTCGGTGATGTTCACCGCGTTGGACATGCCGGCGATCATCAGCGTCATGAGGATCATGTAGGACCAGCGGTTGAGGTAGAAGAGCCCGTCGTTGAGCTCGCCTCCCCGGCTCTCGTAGGTTTTCTGGAAGGGGATGTTGAGGACGTGGGCCAGGTCTTTGCCCACGCCGCTGTCGCCCGCGTTGTAGGAGAAGTAGCCCAGCAGCAGGCCGAGCCCGAGCTGGAAGACGAGCTTCTCCCACGCGAAGAGCCCCTGGCGCGACCCGCCCTTGCGGCTGGCGCCGGTGAGCTTGAGCCAGTCGTCCGCCCCGCCCAGCGCCGCCAGCCAGAGCAGCGCCAGCAGGCCCATGATGACGTAGCGGTTGGTGAGATCGGCGAGCAGCAGCGTCGAGACCGCGATCGCGCCGGCGATGAGGACGCCCCCCATCGTCGGGGTGTTCTTCTTGCTGGCGGCGGCGGCCTGAAGGGCGGCGGCGTCGGTCATTCCGGCGTCGCCGATCTTCTTTCGCGTCAGGTACCCGATCACGGGCCTGCCGAACCCGACGACGAGGAAGAACGCGATGACGCCCGCGAGCAGCGCGCGGAAGGTGATCTGATCGAAAACCTGAAAGTAACGGTGCAGCCCCGTCTCGATCAGCCAACCTCGTGTCGCGTCGAGCAGGTTGTAGAGCATCGCGCGTGCGCCTCCATGCGTGGGAGCGCAGCGTATCGACTCAATCGCCCGCCCGCCTGCACAGGGGCGTCAGCCGGCCGACGCGAGCGGGTCGGGGCGCCCCCCCACCACCTGGCGGGGGACGCGGTCCGTCGGGGTGTGCCTGTTGTCGACGAGGTCGCGCAGCGCCTGCTCGATCGTCTCGAGCTTCATGCGGCGCGAGCCCTTCAGGAGCACCGCGTCGCCTGGCTTGAACGCCTTCGCGATCGTCACGGCGACCTCCGGGCGCGCCTCGTGGAACATCGAGATGCGCGACTCGTCCCACTCGCGCAGCAGCCGCTCCGCGGTGAACAGCGCCAACTCGCCCACGCAGACGACGGCGTCGACCGGCCCGCCGAAAGTCCCCTCCCCGGCGACGAGGATGGTGTCGGCGACCTCGCGGTGCGCGTCGGGCCCGTGGTCGCCCAACTCGAGCATGTCGCCGAACACGACGACGCGCCGGGAGGCGCTCTTCGCCAGGTCGCAGAAGGTGCGGATCGCGGCGTCGGTCGATTCGGGGCTCGCGTTGTACGCGTCGTTGTAGACATCGACCTCGCCGATGCGCCAGCGCTGCATGCGCATATCGGGCGGGCGGACCGCCGCGACGCCGCGAGCGATGTCGTCGTCGGAGACGCCCAGCAGGCGAGCGACGGCGACGGCGAGCGCCGCGTTGGACGCGTTGTGCACGCCGGGCGTCGGGGCTGCCAGCGATCGCGAGCCGGCGCTGTCGTGGAGGTCGAATCGAAGCCAGGTCTGGCCGGAGCGGTCCTCGTGGGCGATGTCCGCGAGGCGCAGGTCGGCGCCGGGCGCGTCGCCCACGCGCACGAGGTTCGCGACGGTGCGCACCGCTTCGCCCAGGTGCTCCTCGCACGACGCGTTGATCACCGCCACGCCGCCGGGGCGAAGGAACTGGAGCAGACTCGCCTTCTCGCGACCGATCGCGCCGAGCGAGCCGAACTCCTCGAAGTGCGCGCGACCAACGCCCGTGATGACCGCGACGTCCGGCTCGATCATCCTCGCCAGCGGCGCGATCTCGCCGGGCGAGTTCATGCCGACCTCGCAGACGAGGAACCCGTCGCCGGGCTTGGCGCGCAGGATCGTCAGCGGGACGCCCACGTCGTTGTTGAAGGACTTGGCGCTGGACGAGCCCTTCATCGCGACGCGCAGCGCGGCGTCGAGAAATCGCACGGTGGTGGTCTTGCCGTTCGATCCGGTGACGGCGATCACGCGCGTCCCGGCGAGCAACGACCGGTGCGCGAGCGCGAGTTTCGTCAGCGCGGCGCGCGTGTCGTGCACCCGGATCGCCGCGACGTGGTCCGGCAGGTCGGCGACGGCGCTCTCGCGCTCGACGATGACCACCGGGCAACCCCGGGCGACGGCCTCGCCCACGAAGCCGTGCCCGTCGAACCGCTCGCCTCGCAGCGCGATGAACGCCTCGCCCTCGGCGATGGTGCGCGTGTCCACGCCCACGCCGGAGACGACGGGCTCGCTGAGCGAAACACCTCGGGGACGCTTGATCAGGCGACCGCCGCTGGCGCTCGCCATCCAATCGATTGACCAGACACTCATAGTTCGTTCCCCCTGGCGGACCCGACCGCGCCGGGAGGCGCCTTGGCCTCGACCTCGCGGGCGTCGCCGAATCGTTCGATCAGCGCGTCGCGCGCGACCTCGCGGTCGTCGAAGTGACGCGTCACTGTCCCGCCCTTCCCGTCGGGCAGGATCTGGTAATCCTCGTGCCCCTTGCCGGCGATGAGCACCACGTCGCCGCGCTGGGCGTCGCGGATGGCCTCGTGGATCGCGAGTCGCCGGTCGACGATCGCACGCGCCCGATCGCGCCTGGACGCGTCGACCCCCGCGACGACCTGCGCCACGATCGCATCCGGGTCCTCGGTGCGCGGGTTGTCGCTGGTGACGATCACCACGTCGGCGAGGTCGCCCGCGACGCGCCCCATCCGGGGTCGCTTGGTGCGATCGCGATCGCCGCCGCAGCCGAACACGACGCGGAGCGACGCGCCGACGGCGACGAGAGACCGGGCCGCCGCGAGGGCGCGCCCGAGCGCGTCGTCGGTGTGGGCGTAGTCGACGAGCACGCCGAACGGCTCGGCGACGCCCGGAGCGCGCGTGACCGGCTCGAGACGCCCGGGTGGCGCGGCGGCGCCCTCGAGCGCACGCACGATGTCGTCGCGCGTCGCGCCGGCGCACCACGCGGCGCACGCGCTCTGCAGCGCGTTCATCGCGTTGTGCTCGCCGACGAGGGGCAGTCGCGCCTCGAACGAGCCGAAGGGCCCGTCGAAGCGGGCGCGCATCCGCCCGGCGTCGATACCGAGTGTCTCGACACTCGCCTCGTGCGCAACCGGTGCGTCGAGATGCGCGGGGCCCCTGCCTGACCGTGCCGCTGCGCACGCGATGACGCGCGCGCGGCAGTTGCGGAGCATCGCGGGCGCCCACGCGTCGTCGGCGTTGACGATCGCCCATCCTTCGTGGGGCAGCGTCGCGAAGAGTCGCGCCTTGGCGGACGCGTACTGCTCCATCGTCCCGTGGTAGTCGAGGTGATCACCCGTGAGGTTCGTGAAGACGGCGATCGTGTAGCGGATCGCCGCGACGCGCTTCTGCTCGAGCGCGTGGCTGCTCGTCTCGACGACGGCGGCGGCGCAACCCTTGTCGCGCATCGCCGCGAGCCGTTCGGAGAGTTCCGCGGCGCCCGGGGTCGTCTGCGTCGCCTTGGCGAGCGAGTCGCGCCCGCCCGCCTCGATCGCGCAGGTGCTGACGACGCCGGTGCGCACGCCGCCCGCTTCGAGGAGCTGCTTGATGAGGTGCGTGGTGGTCGTCTTGCCGTTGGTTCCCGTCACGCCGATGGTTGTCAGCGCGGCGCTCGGCTCGCCGTGGAAGCGTTCCGCGAGCGTCGCGAGCGCATCGGCGGCGGAGTCGACACGGACCGTCGGGACGCCGATGTCGTGCGGGACGGTCGCGCTCCGCTCGGCGACGACGATCAGCGCGCCGCGCGACACGGCGTCGCGGATAAACGCGGCCCCGTCGGCCTGCGCGCCGCGCTTCGCGACGAACACCATCCCGGGCACGACGCGCCGGCTGTCATCGGTCACGCCGGTGACGGCCAGGTCGGGGACGCCCTCGATGGATGCGACCCCGGCGCACAGCGCGACGAGCGAGCGTCCGCTCGCGAGCGTGTCCTGCGTTGAGTTGTGCGTGGCGCCGACGACCTGCACGACGGATCCTCCCTCACAGGTTGTATCGGAGAGCCGGGCCGCCGTCCTGCGCGGATTTCTGTGGCCGCGGGTCTGCCCGGCTCACGCACCCGCGCCGCCCCCGAAAGGCGGTCCAAACCCTCGCCGTACCCTCGTCTCGCGCGCCGCTCGCTTGACAGGCGTTTCCACGCCCCGGCGTCGCGTCCGGGGGATTATCGCCCGCCCGAAGGCCCGGCGAACGCGCCCGGGAGGACCAGCATCGCGTCGCCGTAGGAAAAGAACCTGAACCGCTCTCGGACCGCGTGCTCGTACACGGGCAGGAGGTCGCGCACGCCGCCCGGGAAAATCGCTCCGACCATCGCGAGGAGTGTGGACTTCGGGAGGTGGAAGTTGGTCATCAGCCCGTCGAGACGCTTCCACTCGTAGCCGGGCGTGATGAGGAGCCGGGTCTCGCCCAGCCACCCTCGCGCGGGATCGGACTCGTCCTCGCGCGCCGATTCGAGCGCCCTCGCCGCCGTCGTGCCGACGCAGACGACCCGCCCCCCGGACGCCCGGGTCTCGCGGACCGCCGCGAGCGTGCGCGCCGGGGTCTCGGCCCATTCCGCGTGGATCGGGTGCTCCTCGACGACCTCGACCTCGACCGGCTTGAAGGTGCCGGCGCCCACATGCAGCGTGACCCGCTCGGTGCGCACACCGATGGACGCCAGCCGGTCGAGCAGCGCCGGGGTGAAGTGCAGTCCCGCCGTCGGGGCGGCGACGCTGCCGGCGCGTTCTTCCTGCGCGTAGATCGTCTGGTACCACTCGCGATCACGATCGTCGTCGATCGTCTCGTGGCGCTGCCTGCGTGCGCTGAGGATGTAGGGCGGCAGGGGCGTCGCGCCGGCCCGGGCGAGCAGTTCCGCCGCGGTGCGCGCGCCGCCGGTCGTCTCATCGCGCGCGTCGACGAGCCAGCCCTCCTCGGCGCGATCGAGAAGGGTCAGCGTCACGCCAGATCGCTCGCTGTGCGCACCGAGCAGGTCGATCTCGTCGCCGGCGCGCAGCTTCCCGTTGCTTTTCAGCAGCGCCTCCCAGCGACCCGGCGCGTGTTCCACGAGGAACAGGCCCCCGATAACCCCGCCGGTGGAGCGTCGGACCCCAGAGAGACGCGCAGGCAGCACCCGCGAGTCGTTGAACACCAGCAGGTCCCCCTCGCGGAAATACCTCGCGAGATCCGCGACGTGCGCCTCCTCGCGCCGCTCTGGGTCTCCCCGGTCGACCACGAGCAGGCGCGCCGAGTCCCGGGGCGACGCCGGGCGGGTCGCGATCAGCTCTTCGGGCAGCAGGTACTCGAGTTCGCTCGTGCGAAGCATGGCCAGCATTGTTGCACCCGGGCAGCGCCGGGCGTGGCGAATCGGCAACATCCCGCAGAACGCCCGACGCACGCCGCGACCAGGTGTCCGGGAGCCGGTTCATTCTCAGACCTGGCCACGCGGCACGCCCCTCGCCCCTTGTCAGGCGTGCAGGCAGGCCCCATCTCCAGACACGACCTCGCCGTCTTCGCGACGGCCCCAACGAGCATCCCCGCTCGCGAGGTGGTCGCCGCGCCAGCACAGATCCCCTCCGTGTCTCGCCGCGACTACGCGACCTTCCTGGCGCACGAGAACACGAAGACCAGCGCCGATCGCCCCACCTACTCGGACCTGCTCGACGCGCGGAACGCCGCCCGGCGCGACGCGGCCCGCTTCGCCCGCGCCACGCCCGAAACACCCGCCGCCGCCGAGCCCCGCGCGATCGCGCCGAGCCCGACCCGTCCCCGGCGCGTGTCGGACGAATTCGCCCCCCTGCCGCGCCCCGTCGCGCCGCCCGCGCAGGTGCGCACGGAAACGATCGCGAACACGTGGTCGCTCATCGACATCCTGCTGTGATCAGATCGGCGCGCTCAGGCGCGCCGCGAACCGCGAACGCCTTTGGGTCGTTTGCCAGAGCTGAGGATCATCGCCGCGTCTTCGGGGGTCATCGACCCCTCGGCGACATAGGCCGCGAGTTCGCGGCGTGTGCGTTCCTCGTTGCGCGAGATGGCAGTCCCCGAATAGATGGCAAACGCACCAAGGGGGATCCCCCCGAGAACCGCAAGGATCGCCACGATCATCGCCGGCTCGTCGGCCAGGGCGTCGAAGATCACCTGCATCACTTGCCTCTCTTTCTTGATCTGTTTTCGTCGGCGCTCAGCCCGGCGTTAAGGAGTCGCTCGCCCTCGTCGGGCGTCATCGAACCCTCGGCGATGTACGCCGCGATCTCGCGCCGGCTCTGCTCGCGCTGACGGTTCATCATGACCGACTTGACGGCGCCGACCACCATGCAGAACGCGGCGAAGGTGAGCCCGAACACAATCGCGACGATGGGGATCACGTCCCGGAAGTCATTCGCCAGTGTGACGACGCCGTTCATGGTTCGCTCCTTCGCAACATCACGATTCCCAGTCCGAAGGGTTGCCGGCCTTCATGAGTTTCTCACCCTGCTCGGGGGTCATCGAGCCCTCGGCGACATACGCCGCGATCTCGCGACGCGAGCGCTCTCTGGCCGACGACTTGAGCACGCCCGAGATGTACCCGCCCAGGATCGCGACGATCGCGACCGCGCTGATCAGGATCCACTTGAGCGATTCAGGATCGGGGGCGCCAAGCGTCGTGGGGGCCATTCGGGAGCTCCATTCGCGGTTCGCCCTTCATGGGAGGGGCGTCGAGCCGATTTCACGACCCAGCGTAGTCTGCCACCCGGATTGGGCTTTGGCCAGTCGCGCCGCTCCCTGCTACCCTCGCAGCCGACGACGGTCCGAGACCGGAAAGGCCAGCCGATGCGACTCGAACCCTATCTCGACCCTGACGCGGCGATGATCCTCGAGAAACCGGGCGACAAGGGCGCCGTGCTCGCGGAACTCGCGCAGGCCGCTTCGCGCGTCCTGGGCGTGGGGGCGCCCGGGCTCCTCGCCGCCCTCGAGGCCCGGGAGGCGCAGATGCCGACCTCGACCCCCGAAGGCGTCGCCCTCCCCCACGCGCTCACGCCCGATCTGACCCGCACCCTCGTCATCCCGGTCGTGCTCAGGCCCGGGGTGCGCTTCGGGGGGGCGAACCACCCCCCGGCCGACCTGGTCTTCGGGATGTTCGGACCGTCCGACAAGCCGTGGGACCACCTGCGCGTGCTGGCGCGCATCGCCCGGCTGATGCGCACCGCCGGCCCGCGCGACACCCTGCGCGCCGCGCCGACTCCCCAGGCACTCCACGACGCCCTCCTCGCGGAGGACCGCGCCCATGAATGAGCACACCCGCGCCGCCCCGAACAAGCCCGATCGCGTCCTGCTGATCATCATCGCGTCGAGCCCGACGCAACTCGACGACATCATCACCGTCCTTCTCGATCTCGGCTTGCCGGGCGCGACGGTCATCGAGTCCAAGGGGCTCGGCGCGATCCTGCGCCAGGAGATGCCGATCTTCGCCGGCCTCGCGTCGCTGATCCCCGACCAGACGGGCAGCCGGCTCATCCTGTCCGTCACCCGACCCGACGCCGCCGCGTCATTCTTCGATTTCCTCGAGCACGAGATGACCGGCGCCACCAAACCCATCGCCTTCACGCTCCCCATCGACCGCGTGTCGGGCGTGACGCGCTGAACGAACCCATCGCGTGTCGCTCTTCCTCTCCGCTGTCGCGCTCCTCACCCTGGCCCTGCTCGCGTCGAGCAAGCGGTTCTATCGCCTGCGCCGATCGCGCCTCGCCGCCGGCGCGATCGCCGGGGGGTGGATCGCCGTCCTCGTGGGCGTGCTGCTGGGCCCCTTCGCGAGCGGACTCGTCTCGCCCGACGCCGTCCTGCGCGCCACGCCGCTGCTCTCGGTCGGGCTCGGCTGGATCGGGCTGATGATCGGGCTGCAGGCGCGGCGCGACGTTCTGACCAGACTCCCTCGCGTGATCTGGCGCCTCTCGCTGATCGACGCGGCCCTCTCCGTGGTGATCATCGGCGCGATCGCGTGGCTCGCCCTCGCCTCGGCGCGCGGGTCGCTGACCCAGACGCCCCCTCTGGCGGTCGCGCTCTTCGCGACCGCGGCGATCGGCTGGTCGATGGAAACCCGCTCACTGGGGCTGGACGCATCGTCAGAATCGCAGCGCCACGCGGTGCTGCTCCGCGCCTCGGGGGGGCTGTGCGCCATTCTCGCTGTCGCCAGCTTCGGGATTGTCGCCGGCGTGCTGCCCTCGGCGGTCGCGCCCGTCGAAGGGAGCGAGGCCGCGGCCTTCGGGTCGCGCCTGGGGGCGCTGGCGCTGGCCTGCGCGATCGCGCCGTTCCTCGCGCTGCTCGCGCGTGAAGCCATGCGCCTCGCCGGTCGCCAGCGCGCCGAGATGCTCGTCGTGTTCCTGGGCGTCGTCGCGCTGGCCGCAGGGATCTCCGCGTCGCTGGGCGTCACCCCCCTGCTGCCGGCGATGATCACCGGGGCCACGCTCGCGAACCTGCGCTCAACACAGGCGTCGGCCGACACCGCGGTGTTCGGCCGGTTCATCCTGCAGGCAGAGCACGTCGTGGCGACGCTGTTCGCGCTGCTCGCCGGGGTGCTGCTCGACCCCCGCCTCACGCTCGTCGGGCTGAGCGTCGCCGGCGCGCTCGTGCTCGCGCGACTGCTCACCAAGCCCGCGCTCTACGCGATCCTCTCGACCGAGGCCCCCTCCGACGCCGACGCGCCGTCCCACGCCGCCGCCCGGCGCGCCCCGCTGCGCCAAAGCCCCGTCGCGATGGCGCTCGCCGTGTCGCTCTTTATCCTCGCGCCCGAGCCCGCGTCCCAGCGACTGCTCGCGATCGTCGTGCTGGTCGGGCTCGCCAGCGACATCCTCGCAACCATCGCGATCCGGCGCGCCTCCGGCGGCACGCCGACCGCCCCCCGGGGTGATCGCCCATGACCCCCCGAATCCGATCGGCTCTGCTCCTGCTCGCCGTGCTCGCCTTCGCGCTCCTCGCCCGCTTCGCGCCCCTCGGAGAAACCTCCGACGCCGCGCCCGACGGGCTGATCGACAGCGGCGTGTCGCTGGGCGTCCTCCTCGTCGGCGCGTGGCTCGCCGGGCGCCTCTTCTCCACCTTCGGGCTCCCCAAGATCACCGGCTACATCGCGCTGGGCGTGCTCGTCGGGCCCAGCGTCCTCGCGATCGTCGGCAAGGAGCAGATCCCACACCTGCGCCTTGTCAACGACCTCGCGATCGCGGTCATCGCCCTCACCGCCGGCGGCGAGATCAAGCTCGACTTCCTCAAACGCAACGCGCGCTCCCTGCTGCTGCTCAGTCTGGGGCACGCGCTCGTCGTGGGCGTCGTCGTCGGGGTCTTTCTCTACTTCTTCCAAAGCCCGCTCGGAGTCGCGCAGGTCGAGGGCATCGGCGCGAAGATCGCGATCGCCGCCATCGTCGCCGCCATCGCGACCTCGGGCTCGCCCGCCGTCGTCGTCGCGGTGATCTCCGAAGCGAAAGCCCACAACCGTTTCTCGCAGACAGCGCTCGCAAGCGTCGTCTGCCTCGACCTGGTCGTCATCATCCTGTTCGCGCTGGCGATGGCCCTCGCTGCCGGCCCGCTCGGCCCCTATCTCGAAGGCGCCGCCCCAGACCGGCCCGCGCTGTGGCTGTATCTGCTCCACCACATCGGCGGCTCCATGCTCGCCGGCGGCGCGATCGGCCTGCTGCTCGCGTGGTACACCCACGCCGTGCGCGCCCACATGGCGATCTTCGTCGTCTTCTCGTGCCTCGCGATCGCGCTCATCAGCGAGCAGCTCGGGCTCGAGCCGCTGATCGTCGCGCTCGTCGCGGGCATGCTGATGCAGAACGCATGGCCCGAAAGCAGCGAGTCCCTCTTCGAGACCGTCGAGGAACTCTCCCTCCCCGTCTACGCCGCGTTCTTCTCCCTCGCCGCCGTCAAGATCGACCTCCAACTCCTCGCGACGCTCTGGGTCGCGGCCCTCGGGCTTGTCGCGCTACGCGGGCTCTCCGTCTACGCCGGCGTCACCACCGCCGCCCGATTCACGGCGCTCACGCCGCGCGAGGGGCGATGGATCTGGACCGGGTTCTTCTCCCAGGCCGGCGTCACCCTCGCCCTCGCCGCGGTCGTCCAGCGAACCTTCGAAGGCGCCCCCTTCGCCAACACCCTCTACAACGTCATCCTCGCGATGATCGCGATCGAGGAGCTCATCGGGCCCGTGCTCTTCCGGCTGGGTCTGCGCCGGGGCGGGGCTGAAGACGCCGTCGCGCACGCGCCCTCCGACGAGCCCCTCGTCGAGGGCGCCCCGAGCGCGCCGCCCACGCCAGACTGAACGCCGCGCTCCGCTCACGCACCCGCCCAAAATCTGCCGACGAAGAACCCGAGGCGTGACCCGCCAGCGCCCAGGAGTTCTCGATGTCGCACCATGTCCCGTTCGCCGCCGAGGAATGCGCACTCTTCACCCGGCTCGCGCTGGCCGGTTTCGACCCGCGCGTCATCTACGATGTCGGCTCGTCCAACGGCGCGTGGTCCTGGCAGGTGAGGAGCGTCTTCCCAGACGCGACCTACCACCTCTTCGACCCCCTCACCGACGCCGAGGGTCGCTACCACGACGAAACCACCCTCGCCGCCGTCCGCTCCCCCGAGGACGCCCGCAGGACCGTCGTCCAGACCGTGGGCGAACAGTTCACCCAGCACCCCATCGCCCTCGGCAACGCCAGCGGCCAGACCACCCTCCACATCTCCAAGCGCACCGCCGCCGGCTCCACCACGCTCCAGATCCACGGCGGCGAGCAGTTCGAGACGCGAACCGTCCCGGTGCGCCGCATCGACGACCTCATCGCGATCGACTCCCTGCCCACCCCCGACCTCATCAAGATCGACACCCAAGGCTCCGAGCTCGCCATCCTCCAGGGCGCCGCCGTCGCGCTCCAGACCTGCTCCATGCTCCTGCTCGAGACATGGCTCTACCGCGCGTACGGGCCCACCACCCCGCTGCTCTCCGAACTCATCGCCTTTCTCGAACGGCGCGGCTTCGTCCTCGCCCATATCGGCCATGTCTTCCACGGCGACGACCACAAGCTCAACGCCCTCGACGCCGTCTTCTGCTCGCCAGACACCCTCAAACGCTTCGGCCCCGTCTTCGAGGAAGTCGCCGAGGAAATCCGGGCCGCCTCGGCGCAGATCCGAGCGTCCAGCCCCGCCGGTGCCACGGCGTGAGCCCCCCTCATTCGCCTCCCGCGAGGGACCGATCTACACTCCGACCCCCAACCGGGACTCACCCACGGAGAGGTGCCAGAGCGGTTGAATGGGCCGGTCTCGAAAACCGGTAGAGAGCTTGCTCTCTCGGGGGTTCGAATCCCCCCCTCTCCGCTTTCACCACGCCTCGCGCCTCGCGCCTCACGGCGACGACGACGCCGGGCCCTATCCTTGGCCGTGGAACCAGTAACGCTCACCCTGGCCGCCGGAGCGGGCGTTGCAGCCCTCGCCGCAGGATGGTTCAGCCACCGGTACGCCTGGTGGAGACCCGCCCTGCCCTCCTCGCGACCCCGCGTCCTGATGTACCACATGGTCTCGGCGCACAGGCCCGGCGCCCGCTTCAACAAGCTCCGCGTCCCGCCGCGCGACTTCGAACGCCAGATCGCGCTGCTCGCCGGTCGCGGCGCCCGCTTCGTCTTCGCGTCCGAACTCCTCGCCGACGCCGCACTCCCCGACGGCGCGGTCTGCCTCACCTTCGACGACGGGTACGCCGACAACCTGCTCGCCGCCGACCCGGTGCTCGCGAAACACAACGCCCGCGCCACGCTCTACCTCGTCGCCGACCGCTCCGGTGGCTGGTCCAGCAAGAAGAAGGCGCACCACGCCGACGACGAGCTCGCGTCCGAGCCCAAGCTCACCGACGACCAGGTGCGCGCCCTGCTCGCGACGGGGCGCTGGGAACTGGGCGGGCACACCATCACCCACGCCCACCTCCCCTCCATCCCCGATGACCAGGCGCGCCGCGAGATCGCCGAGCCGCGCTCCGTATTCCTCGAGCGTTTCGGCGCCGACGCGCCCACCTTCGCCTACCCCTTCGGTCACTTCGAGCCACGCCACGCCGCGATGGCGCGCGACGCCGGTTACCTCGGCGCGCTCACCACGGAGAGCGACATCGCCGCACGCCCCTTCGCCGACCCCTTCGCGATCCCGCGCATCAAGGTCTCCGGCAAGGACAACGCGCTCGCGTTCCGACTCCGCCTGCGCGCCGGAAAGCGGGGGCTGCGCGCATGATCACCCTGCGCGGCGCCGAACCTTTCGCCGTGGGCGGGCGACGCCTCTGCTTCGTCCACCCCGGCAACCCGGCGCTGTGCGTCAAGGTGAACCGCACCGACGACGACCGTTTCGGGCGACTCGACAAACCGGGGCGACTCGTCCCCGCTCGCTTCCGGCGCTCCATCGACGACAACCAGCACGAGCGCACGATACTCAGCGCGCTCCAGCGCAGGCTGCGCGACCGCTTCGCCCACCTCCCGCGCTGCCACGGCGCCGTCGACACCGACCTCGGCCCCGGCATCGTCCTCGACCTGATCCGCGACGCAGACGGGCGCATCGCACGCACCGTCCGCAACCTCGTCTGTGACGGAATCCCCCTCGCCAGCCTGCGCACCGCGTTCGACGACTTCGGCGAGTTCCTCCTGCGCGAGAACATCGTCACCCGCGCGCTCCTCGACCACAACATCGTCGCCCGACACGAGCCCGACGGCGCCTGGACGCTCTTCCTCATCGACGGCTACGGCGACCCGGCCTTCATCCCCGTCGCCTCCCTCGTGCGCCCCGTCGGCGCCCGCCGCATCCGGCGACGCCTCGACGACGCGTGGCAACGCTTCGAACAACTCGAACGCTCCAATCCCACGCGCGACGCCTGGGATGACTCCCGCTGGAGCCAGGGATTCCTCAACCACCGCGGCGACACCCCCGACACCAAACCAAGATAATCTCTCCACAACGAATGCGAACCACACTCTCCGAAAGCATCAAGCGGGTCGTCAGACCGCCGCTCTTCCGCATCATGCACCCGCGCAAACCGCGGTACGACTGCCCGGTCTGCGGCTACCACGGGCCCTTCAAAGACAAGCGCATGTCGCGCACGCCCGACTTCACGCGCACCGACTCCAAGTGCCCCCGCTGCGGCGCCGTCGAGCGACACCGCTTCCAGCAGCTCTGCTTCGAGCGACTCTTCCGCGAGTGGGACCCCTCCGACAAGGCCGCCCTGCACATCGCGCCCGAGTTCTGCTTCCAGCCCCTCTTCCGACGCGTCTTCCGCGCCTACCACACCGCCGACCTCTTCCGCAACGACGTCGACTTCAAGGCCGACATCCAGGCCATGCCCTTCGGCGACGCCTCCTACGACGCCGTCTTCGTCTCGCACGTCCTCGCGCTCCCCGACGACCTCGAACAATCCGTCCGCGAGATCCGACGCGTCCTCAAGCCGGGCGGACGCGCGTTCCTCACGGAAGTTCTCGCCCACGACAAGACCGTCGAATACCCGCAGCGTCGCGGCGAAGCGATCCGAGAGATCGGCGCCGACTACCTCGACCTGCTGCACCGCCATTTCACCGAGGTGCGCGTCATCACCGCGAGCGAATTCGACCAGCGACACCAGCTCCAGAACCGACACTTCCGCGACGGGCGCCCGTACGACCACTACCCCGAGGTGGTGCGCCTCCCCGGCGTCGGCTTCCAGGACTTCCTCGCCGTCTGCAGCCCGTGAGACGCGTCAGCGCGTCCGCTTGGGCTTGATGCGGATCAGCTCGCCGTTCGGCTCGTCGGTCAGCACGTACAGCAGCCCGTCCGGCCCCTCGCGCACATCGCGCACGCGCGAGCCGATCTTGATCGCGTCCTCGTGGACGACCTTGTCGTCCTTGATGGTCACGCGCCGGACCTCCTGGAACATCAGCGCGCCGCTGAACAGGTCGCCGCGCCACTCGGGGAACGCGTCGCCCCGGTACACCACCAGCCCGCTCGCTGCCTTCGAGGGCGTCCACACCAGCGTGGGGTCGACCATCCCCGGCTTGCTCGTCTGATCCGAGATCGCCGGCCCGAAATACTCGCGCCCGTAGGTCACGACAGGCCAGCCGTAGTTCTTCCCGGGCTCGATCAGGTTCAGCTCGTCGCCGCCGCGAGGCCCGTGCTCGTTCGCCCAGACCTTCCCGGTCTCAGGATCGATCGCCAGCCCCTGAATGTTGCGATGCCCGTACGACCACACCGCCGGCGCGCCGTCCTCGCCCTCGGCGAAGGGGTTATCTCGCGCCGGGGTCCCGTCCTCGTTGAGGCGCAGCACCTTGCCGGTGTGCGAGGTCCTGTCCTGGGCGAGGTTGCGGATCAGCTCGCCCTGATAGCGCACCGGCGGGTTCCCGCCGTCGCCGATCGCGACGAGCATCGTCCCGTCCTTCATCCACGCGATGCGCGACCCGAAGTGCTGCCCGCCGCTCTTGAGCCGGTTGACCTCGAAGATCACCTTGACATCGCGCAGGGTGTTCCCGTCGAGCGTCCCGCGCGCGATCACCGTGCGGTTCTCGTTGCGCGTCCCCGCGGAATAGGTCAGGTACACCCACTTTGTCTGCTCGAACCGAGGGTGCAGCGAGACCTCCATCAGCCCGCCCTGACCGAACGCGAGCACCTCCGGCACGCCGGCCACCGGTTCAGACAGCAGCTGCCCATCACGCACGACGCGAAGCCGGCCGGGGCGCTCAGTGACGAGCATGTCGCCGTTGGGCAGCCACGCCATCGACCACGGGTGCGCGAGCCCCTTCACCAGCGTCTCGAGCTCGTACCCGCTCGCCGAAGGCACAGCGCCAGAGACCGGGGAGGGCCCCGTCGCCTGGCCGCAGCTCGCGCCGCCCAGAACAGACAGCGAGAACACCACGCTGGCGATCAGACTCGTTGCACGCATCCTCAACTACTCCTTCCGTCGCGCAGGGCGACCGCGATCACTTGTCGTCCTTCTTGGGCTCGTCCTTCTTCCCGCCGCCGAACAGGTTCGTGATCCCCTTGGCGGCGTCTTCGACGTTCTTGCCCACCCCTTCGATCGCCTTGCCCGCTTCGCCCGCGACGCCGCCGATCACCTCGACCGCCTG
The DNA here is from genome assembly GCA_019636675.1 of Phycisphaeraceae bacterium. Classification (NCBI taxonomy): domain Bacteria; kingdom Pseudomonadati; phylum Planctomycetota; class Phycisphaerae; order Phycisphaerales; family Phycisphaeraceae; species Phycisphaeraceae bacterium. Next base: position 760,845 of record JAHBXC010000002.1, on the reverse strand, counting down.
CCCGCCCACCTGGGCCGCGACGCCGACGCCCATGTCGCCAAGCGACCCCAGCTGCGCGAGCCCGCCCTTCAGACCGTCCGCGATGTCCCCCGGCAGCGCGCCGTCGAGACTGATCGCAGTCGAGAAAACCGCCTTGATCACGATGTCCATGATCTGCGCCATCGAGACGCTCTTCCCGCCCGAACCGACATCGTTCAACACGATCTGCGGGATCTTCACATCCACGGTGTTCGCCGCGCCGCCGATGGGCAGCACCGTCGCGCGAACCGTCACGTCGTTGAGCTCGACACGCCGGATGACGAACTTCTTCCCGTCGTCTGTCGCGGGCTTCTGCTTCTCTTCGGTCTCGAACCGCTTGAGGTTGTCCATGATCACCTGGTAGTTGGCTTTGCCGCCCTCTTTGACCAGGTACATATCAATCCCGCTCAGCGTCAGCGTGGGCAGCTCCACGACATCCTTGGTGAGCGAGCCCAGCGTCACATTCACGCTGCCGTCGCCGAGCTTCAGGAAGTGCGGCGCCGTGAAGCCCTCGGGGTTCTTCACCTCGAGGCCGGCCATGCTGAACGAACCCGACATCAGCCCGACGCTCGCGCTGTCGAGCGTGGTCGGAACCGCGAGGGCGTATGTGCCGCCCCGCTCGATCCCACGCTTCGCGATCCCGTCGATCAGCACCACGAAGAGCAGCGCCGACACCAGCACCAGCCCGAGCGCCAGCGCGCCCAGACCCACGCCGATCTTGAACAGCTTGCCGCCCTTCTTCGCGTCGGAACCGCCACTCCTGGACTCGCTCATGAGGCACACTCCCTTTGCGCACCAGCATACCGCGCTCAGGGCGTGCGAGTGCGAGCGTGGGCGATGGCCTTCAAGTAGACATCGCGGGTCCCCTTCGCCATCCCGGCCAAGGTGAGCTCCTCCGACGCCCGGGCGAACACCGGGGCAAACTCCCTTCTCGCGCCCTGGGGGTCGTCCAGCGCTCGCCGCACCGCCGCCGCCAGTCGCTTCGGACGCCCCGGCGCAACGAGGAACGGCCCGGGAATCATGGGCGACGCGCCGGAGGTCGTCGTCGTCACGATCGGCACGCGCGCGAGCAGCGCCTCGACCACGACATACGGGAATCCCTCGCGCTGCGAGGGCGCGACCAGCAGGGCCGCACGCGAGATCAGCGCTCCCCCATCGGCACGCGTCCCGGCGAACGCGACGCGCCCGCCCAGCCCATGCCTGCGCACCAGACGCTCGAGACGCGCCCGCTCGGGACCGTCGCCGACGATCAACAGGCGCCCGCGCTCCACCCGCGCCCAGGCGCGGATCGCCGTATCGAACCCCTTGACCGGCGCCAGGCGCCCAACCGCGATCGCGATCGGATCATTCCCGTCGCCCCCGTCGCCCCCGAAGAACCCCGCGAGTGTCGCCGGCGTGTCCGATCCCGGCCGCGCCGGGTCCGCGCCGTTGAGCACCACGACGCACCTGCCCTCCGGGAGGCGCCGCGCCGCGAACTCGCTCACCGCGATCACGCGATCGAACCGCGCCGGGGCGCGCAGGTCGCGCTTCAGCCCGTGCACCGTCGAGACGGTCGCGCAGTCCAGCGGCAGAAGCGACGCGACGACCGCCGACGCCTTGCCGGCGTGCGCGTGCACGACATCCGGCTTCCACCTCGCGATGACCGCACGGACATCCTCGCGCAGCGACGCGTCGCGCCGGCTGCGCGCCGTGTCCAGCGGGATCAGCTCGACCCCGGGCGCGACGAACTCGCCAAAGGACGGGTGCGCCGCGAGGGCCGGGGTGTCGCCGGCCGCGCGCTGCGCCGCTGTCAGGTCGAGCACGTGCTTCTGCATCCCGCCCCGCTCGTGCTCGCCGCAGACAAGATGGAGGACGCGCAGCGCCGCAGTCTCACCCACGAGCGGCCTCCTCGTACAGCGAGATCGTCGCGTCCTGCATCGCGCGCAGCGTGTACAGCCCGGTCCTCTCGACCACTGGGCGCACCCTCGCGCACTCAACAATCCGCTCCCCCATCGCGCGCCAGTCGCCCGGGGGCACGAGACCCCACGGGAACACCTCGCGCATCACCTCGCCCACGCCCCCGTGGTCGTACCCGATCACCGGGCGACCGAGTTTTACCGCCTCCAGCGCCGTGCGCCCGAACGACTCCGGCTGCGTCGAGCACGCCAGCACCGCGTCGCTCACGCACATCCACTCACGGATGTCCGATCGGTGCCCGACGAACTCCACACGCTCCGCCACCCCCAGCGAACGCGCCAGCTCTTCAACCTCGCGGCGAAGCGACTCCTTCTTCGGGTCGACGCCCCCCACGACGAGCAGGTGCGCGTCGACGCCGCGCTCGCGCGCAGCGTGCAGCGCCCGCACCGCGTCCGCGTGCCCCTTGAGGCGCGTCACACGCCCCGGCAGCAGCGCGACGAAACGCCCCTCGCACCCCGCGCGCTCGCGCCGGAACGCGCCAAGCCATTCCTCGCTGGGCCGCAACCCGTACGGGAACTCGTCGTCGTCCACGCCGCGCGGGATCACCGTCACCCTGGACAGATCGCATCGCGGGTACTCTCCCGCGATGTGCGCGCGGACCGTCTCGCTCACCGCGATGACGCGCTCGCCCCGGGTCATCACCTCGCTGTAGCGACTGACCGAATGCACCCCGTGCATCGTCGTGATGAACCGGGGTCGCGTCGCCTCGGGCATCCCGCGCCACGCGAGAAGGCACACCCACGCCGGGACGCGCGAACGCGCGTGCAGGATGTCGACGCGCTCGTTCTCGCAGAAACGACGCAGACGCCCGACCAGGCGCAGCGTCGCGAGCGATTTCTTCCCGATCGGCCAGAGCGTGTGCTCGCCTCCCTCGCGCCGGAGCTGGTCGACCAGACGCCCCCCCTCGCTGATCACGATCGATCGGTGCCCTCGCCCGACGATCGCGCGTGAGATCTCGAGCGTCCCGCGCTCCACGCCGCCGCCCTGCAGCGCGGGCACGCACTGCACGACCGTCAATCGCCGGGGGTTCGCCGTCACGCCGCCCCCCCGGCGAAGCCGAACCGATCCGAGACCACGCGGGCGACGCGGTCCGCCTCGTCAAGCACGCCCGGCGGCGGACGCAGCGCGCCGCTGCGCGACCATTCCTCGAACCCGGTCGCCCAGCCGTCGCGCAGCAGCGCGTCGAGCCCGCGCACGACGCGCCCGCCGTCGCCGACCCTGTCGACCCGCAGCAGCCCGACCCGCGCGCCGCTCGTCAGCGCCTCGTACACCATCGACACGCTGTCCTCGCTCACCCAGACCTCGGCGCTCTCGGCGTAGCGCGCGAGCAGCCACTCCCGATCGGTCCGCTCCACTGGCCAGATCGACACGCGCGCCCGCAGCGCCGGGGCGTCCGCGAACGCGCGCTCCAGCGCGTCCAGCGTCTCCAGAGGCGTGCGCCGAGAGGTCGTCAGCGTCCACGCGCGATCCCCGCCGCTCCGCTCCACGATCGCACGCACCTGCCTCGCGATCTCCGCTCCGTCCCACCCGTGATGCTTCGAAGGCCCGCCCACGAGCACCAGCCCGGCACGCTCTTCCCGGGCCAGCGACGGACGCACCAGATTGATCGCACCCTTCGTAACCACCACGCGCCCCCCCTCACGCACGCCGTCGTGCTCGGGGATCACGCACAGATCAAACCGGCGACGGCGCCACCCGGGGTTCATCAGCGCCACCGTCTTCGCCCCGTGCACGCGCCCGCACGCGAGCACCGTCGCGTGCGTCGACGCCCCGGCGCCGATCGCGAGCCACGGCGCTCCTCCCTCACCGACCGGGGGCGCCCCGGCGAAGACGCGCGACAGGACGCCAGCGCGCTCCACACCACGGCGCTCGACTCTCGCTCCCGTCAGGCGTGTCATCGCCAGCGCCAGGCCCATCGACTGGTTCTCGTGCCCGGCCTTCCCGTCGCCGATGACCCAGATGAGCGGTGGCGAACCCATGCGCAGCCATCAAACACCGGCCGCGACCGACATGCAAGGCGCCCGCTCAGCCGTTCCCGCGTTCGGGGTATGCTTCCCGCCCGTGGAACCGCTCAGCACCTCCCCGCCCAACGCGCTCGACTGGCTCGCCTCCCGAGCACGCGCCCTCGTCCCGCTCCTCGTGCTGGCGCACGCGCTGGCGTGGACGATCCTCCCGACCCTGACCAACACGAGTCTCCCCCTCGACGTCATCGAAGCGCTCGCCTGGGGACGCGAGTGGTCGATGGGCTACGACAAGCACCCGCCGCTGTCGGCATGGGCCGCCGAGATCGCGGCCGTCGTAGGGCAACGCTCGGATATCGCGCTCTACGCCCTCTCGCAACTCTGCGTCGCGATCTGCTCGCTCGCGATGTGGCGCCTCGCGCGCGACCTTCTCGACGAAGGGCGCGCCGCGCTCTCGACGATCGCGCTGCTCGTCGGCGTGAACTACATGCACTTCACCAGCCCCGAGTTCAATGTCAATGTCCTCCAGATCCCGCTCTGGGGGCTGCTCTTTCTCTGCTTCTGGCGCGCTCTCGACCGGCGCTCCATCCCCCACTGGATCAGCGTCGGCGTGCTCTTCGGCGGCGCGATGCTCACCAAGTACCTCGCCGCCTTCGCGCTGCCGCCGCTCGCGCTCTTTGTGCTCCTCTCGCCCTCGGGCCGACGCTCCCTGCGCACGCCGGGTCCCTACCTCGCCGGCGTCGTCGCGACGCTGGTCTTCCTCCCCCACTTCCGCTGGATGCTCGAGACCGACTTCATCACCCTCCGCTACGGCATGGCCCGCGCCAGCGCGGGCGAGCGTGAGATCCTCGACCACCTCACGCACCCCCTCAAGTTCCTCCTCGCGCAGACATTCGCGTGCGTGTTCGCCCTCGTGCCCCTCCTCGCCGCCGGGGGGCGATTCTCGCGCGAGCGCGCCGCCGCCCCGACCAGATTCCTCTACCTCGCGCTGATCGCCCTCGGGCCGGTGCTCGCGATGATCGCGTATTCCATGCTGACCGGCGCCCGCCTTCGCTCCATGTGGGGCACCCCCATGCTCATCGCTGTCCCGGCGCTCCTCGCCGCGTGCATGCTGTTCGACCCGCGCCGCTCTCGCATCCGCCCGCTCATGACCGCGTGGGCCGTGCTCTTCATGCTCGCGATGGGCGCGTACCTCCTCGACAACTCCGTCGCGCCGATCGCCAGAAACGACGCGAAGCGAACCAACTTCGACGGGCGCTCGCTCGCGAAGAACATCGAGGCGGAATGGAGTTTGCGCAACCCCGGCGTCCCGCTCCCCATCGTCCTCGCCGACGAGTGGTACGGCGGGCTCGTCTCCTGGTACGGGCCCTCGCGCGCGTCGGTCTACATCCACGCCGACCCGGCGCGCACCTTCTGGCTGACCGACGACGATGTCCTCGCCCGCGGCGGCATGGTCGTCTGGAAAATCGGCGACGAGCCCCGAGAAGGACAACCCTCGCGCGAACCGGACCGCGCCTACCTCGACGACCTGCGTGCTCGCTTCCCCGACCTCGTCGAACTCGAGCCCTTCGCCGCCACGCCCGTCGTTCGCCCGTTCCGCGCCGACATGCGCGACGCCGGCGAGATTCTCGGACGGGCCTACATCCCGCCCCGCCGCCCCGCCGCCGGCGCGCCGTGACCACTACACTTCTCCCCGGATGCCCCACACGCCCACCAGCGACGCGACGCTGATCGAGCCCAAGCCGGCGAGCGACGCCCCGGCGCAGCGCTTCACGCTCGACCTCGTCATCCCCGTGTTCAACGAGGAAGCGATCCTCGCGACGCTCTTTGAGCGCCTGACACGCGTCTGCGACTCGATCCCGGGCTGCGAGTGGCGCGTCATCCTCGTCAACGACGGCAGCCGCGATACAACGGCGCGACTCATCCGAGAGCAGCACGCGCGCGACCCGCGCTTCTGCCTGCTCTCCCTCTCGCGCAACTTCGGGCACCAGCCCGCGATCACCGCGGGCCTCGCGCACGCCAGCGCCGACGCAGCCATCATCATGGACGCCGACCTGCAGGACCCTCCCGAGGTCATCCCCGACCTCGTGCGCGCGTGGCGCGAAGACGGCGCGCAGGTCGTCCTCGCCGTGCGCCGCTCGCGCGCCGAGACCGGCCTGCGCGGCCTGCTCCTCCGCGGGTTCCACCTCGGCTTCCGCTGGATGACCGACTTCCCGATCCCGGCGCAGACCGGCGTCTTCGGTCTGCTCGGCAAGCCCGCGCTCGAGCAGATGCAGCGCCTCACCGAGCGCAACCGCTTCTTCCCCGGCCTGCGCGCGTGGATCGGCTTCGAGCAGCGCGTCGTCGAGTACGACCGCGACGCGCGCCTCGGGGGCGAGCCCAAGCAGACCTTCTCGCGCCTCTTCCGTTACGCCGCCGACGGCGTCCTGAGTTTCTCCTACAAACCCCTCCGCCTCATGATCGCCGCCGGCGCGCTCGTGAGCGCCTTCGGCTTCCTCGTCGCCGCGTACTTCGTGATCAAGCGCCTGACCGGCGTCGAGACCGCCTTCACCGGCTTCACCACCCTCGTGACGCTCGTCCTTTTCCTGGGCGGCATCCAGTTGATCGCGATCGGCCTGATCGGGGAATATCTGGGTCGCATCTACGACGAGGTGAAGAACCGCCCGCTGTACATCGTGGGAGAAACGGTGGGGATCCGTGACCCCGCCCGGGAATCCGCGCAAAGACCTCTTGTGTAACCCCACCCCGGCGCGGTACGCTGGAGCCCTTCACCCAAACGGGAGGGTTCCGGCCAATGCTCAATCGAATCGCCACCACCGTCGCCGCACTCGCGCTGCTGTCCGCGGCCGCCTTCGCGCTGCCTCGCCCGGGAGACCCGGCGCCTCCGCTCACGCTGAAAGAGATCACCAACGCGCCAGCGGACGCGCCGCGCACGCTCGAAGAACTTCGGGGCAAGGTCGTCGTTCTCGAGTTCTGGGCGACCTGGTGCGGCCCGTGCGTCGCGGCGATCCCGCACCTGAACGAGATTCACGATCAGTTCGCTGAGCGCGACGATGTGGTCTTCCTCGCAGTCACAGACGAACCCCCCGAGACGACACGACAGTTTCTCGAACACCGCTCCATGAAGTTCCCGATAGCGCACGACGACAACGGCGCGACCTTTCGCGCCTACGGCGTGCGCGCGATCCCGCGAACGATCATCATCAACCAAAGCGGCGTCGTCGCCGGAGTTGTCCACCCGAAGTCCCTGACGCGAGAAACCCTTCGAGGATACATCGAAGGGCAGATGGACGCGTTCGACTTCGAGACCGCGGAACGCAAAGATCTGGCGGTGGCGTACGAAGACCTCGCACGCAACGCCAAGGACTTCATCGCTGGCAGCGACCCCCTCTCCGCCGCACCCCGCCACCGCCCGGAGTTCCAGATCATCGTCCGGAAGAACCCCTACTCTCCGGGTGGTGGCATCGATTCGGGCGATGCGTTCTCGCTCACGCGACTCACTCCGCGCGCAGTGCTCGCACGCGTGAGCGGCCTCCGCCCTGGGCAGATCGAATTCCCTCCGAATCATCCATCCACCGAAGATGTGTACGACCTCGTAGTTCGCTGGCCTACCGAAAGCCCCGCGTTCTCGCTCCGTATCGCAGCTGCCAATCTTGCCGCGCAGGGCATGGGCTACGACGCATCGCTCGTCGAGACGGAAACCAAAGTCTGGCGGCTGATCAGATCCGAAAACGCGAAAGTGGATTTGAACAAAGCCCCGCAGAATCGCGGCTACCGCCACTCCCCGACAGAGTTCGCCGCAGAGGACGGGGCGCCGATCGGATCACTCGTGACAACACTGGAACAGGCGATGGGGCGAGTCGTGCTGGACCACACCGCTCTCGATGGCGCCTTCGTGCTCCCGGCGATCCGGTTTGACCCCGGCTCGATCGAGTCGGTCAACGCGGCACTGCGTGACACCTACGGCCTGGAGTTGATCGAGAGCACACGCGTGCAGCAGGTCCTTCGCCTGACCTTGCTCCCAAACTGATCACCGCGCGTACTCCACCGCCCTCGTCTCGCGCAGCACCGTCACCTTGATCTCACCCGGGAAGGTCATCTCTTCGCTGACCTTGTCGGCGATGCGCTTCGCGATGAGCAGGGCCTCGTCGTCGCCCACGCGCCCGGCGTCGACCATCACGCGAACCTCGCGACCCGCCTGGATCGCGAACGCTTCCGTCACGCCGTGCTCCGCCAGGGCGATGCCCTGCAGGTGGTCGAGGCGCTGGATGTACTTCTCGAGGGACTCGCGCCGCGCGCCGGGCCGGGCGCCGCTGACCGCGTCGGCGGCCATCACGATGGGGGTGAACCAGCTCGTCGCCGGGATGTCGCCGTGGTGGCCCCCGATCGCGTTGAGGACGGGCTCCTCCTCGCCGTGGGCCTTCGCGAACTCCATGCCGATCTTGGGGTGCCCGCCCTCCATCTCGTGGTCCATCGCCTTGCCGATGTCGTGGAGGAAACCGCAGCGCCGCGCGACGCGCCCATCCATGCCCAGCTGGTCCGCGATGATCTGCGAGAGGAACGCGACCTCCATGCTGTGGCGCAGGACGTTCTGCCCGTACGAAGTTCGGAAGTGGAGCTTGCCCATCGCGTCGCGCACCTTCGGATGCACGCCGCGCAGCTTGGCCTCGAGGACCGCGTCCTTGCCGTACTTGACGACGCGTTCCTCCATCTCCTTGCGGACCTGCTCGACGACCTCCTCGATGCGCGTCGGATGCACGCGCCCGTCGGCCACCAGTCGCTGGAGCGCCTCGACCGCGACCGCCTGGCGCACCTTGTCGAACGACGAGACCGCGATCACGCCGGGCGTGTCGTCGACGAGGATGTCCACGCCGGTGGCCTTCTCGATCGCGCGAATATTGCGGCCCTCGCGACCGATGATGCGCCCCTTCATGTCGTCGCTGGGGATGGGCACGCTCCGCACCGTGCTCTCGCTGGTGGTCTCGCTGGCGTACCGCTGGATGGACTGCAGCAGGATCTCCTGCGCACGCTCCTTCGCCTCGCTCTGCGCGTCGTCGATGATGCGGCGAGTGACCTTGGCGACATCGAGCCGGGATTCCTCCTCGACCCGGCGGAGCAACTCCTCGCGGGCCTTCTCACGCGACCAGTCCGAGATCTGCACGAGCTTCTGGGTCTGCTTCTCGAGGGTCTGCGCCACCTCGTCCTCGCGCGTCGCGAGCTTCTCGGCGCGCGCCTCCAGGGACGCCAGCTCCTTCGTGAGCGTCTCCTCCTTGGAGGCCAGCGTCTCGAGCTTGCGGTCCAGCAGGTCCTCGCGCTTCTTGAGCCGCTTCTCGTCCTCGCGCAGCTCCGCCCGCTTGGCCTCGGCGTCGGCGTCGGCCCTTCGCTGCTTCTCGAGGGCCTTCTTCTCGGCGTCGAGCGTGGCCGCCCGTGCCGCGTCCTCGGCCTGGCGACGCCCGTCCTCGACCATTCGCGCCGCCTCGACCCGGGCGCGGCTCACCGCGCCACGAGCCGAGAACCGCACCACAGCGAAGCCGATCGCGGCGCCGATCAGCACACCCGCGAAAATCCCGACGACCCACGACGCGCCCCCGCTCAGCGCTGGCCCCCCGGATGCGCCGGGGGCGCCGGGGGAACCGGGGGAACCGGGGGAACCGGGGGAACCGGTCGCGAGTTGTCCAAGTCCGTTGAGTATCTCAAAGAGCATCGCGCCCTGGCCTTTCCGTACGAACACAACCCGCGCGGCACGAACGATCGCGCAGCGCCGCCGGGCGCATCGTCGGAGATGCCTGCGCTCACACGGGACCCAGGGACGGATTCAGGCCAGGCGCGCTCGCTCCGCAGTCGCCGGGACCATCGCCGACACCTCGCACCGACCCGTTCGCGACGACAAGGCGCCTCGAACCGAACCGTGCGAGCAGCGTCTGGAGAGATTCCGCGGCGGCTGATCCATGCCTCGTATCGCCGGCGCAGCGTGCGCGCCGGCGTACTCCTTGTTCGTGCCTGTCAGGCGTGGACTGGAGGGAGTGCCTTCGCGAAAAGCGGCAGAAGGACGCGCAGAGGGGAAGTAGGCCCGATCTATCCGCCGCCGACCGAATCAAGGGTGGCCTGGCGCGGCGCCCGGTCGCCCCAGCACATCGGGGGTGTTCGACCGGGGGTCTCCGCGTCGCGGGCAATCGCCCGGCGCGGCGTGAGTCATGCATCGCCGGCGATCGCCGGTGTCTGTGCAGGATACATCAAGACGACCCATCCCGGCAAGCGCCCCCTCACCCACCCCGCACCGCCCGGGCGTCCTCCCGTTTGCTACTATCGCCTCCATGCCCGCCGTCCTGCGTTGGCTGCTCAATCTGGGGCCCACCAACCCGATCGTCGTCCGGATCGTCCAGGGCGGGTCGCGTCGGACGCGCCATATGTACATCCGGACGGCGTACCTCGCCGTCCTCATCGCGGTGCTGCTGTGGTCCCTGCTCCTGCGCGCCGGGGCCGGGGCGCTGTCCTACCGCGATCTGGCGGCCGCAGGGGCATCCTCGTTCGAGGCCGTCGCCTATCTCCAGATCGCGCTCATCTGCCTCCTCGCCCCGGTGTTCATGGCCGGCGCCATCGCCCAGGAAGCCAACCCGCGCACCTGGGAGGTGCTTCTGAGCACCCCCCTCTCCCCCGGGCAGATCGTTCTGGGCAACCTCCTCGGCCGGCTCTTCTTCATCCTGGCCCTGCTCTTCTCGTCCCTGCCCCTCTTTGCGATCACCCAGTACTTCGGCGGCGTCCCGGGACGCTCCATCGTCCTTTCCTACCTCATCGCCGCCTGCGCCGCCCTCCTGGTCGGCTCCATCGCGGTCTTCCTCTCGGTCGGACGCATCGCCGGGCGGCGCGCCGTCTTCGCGTTCTACATCTCCGTCGTCTCGTACCTCGGCGCGACCTACGCGATCGATCTCGCCCTGCGCGCCAGCTCACCCGCCGGCTACGGCGGCGTGACGGCGCTCACTCCGCTCAACCCATTCCTCGCCCTCCAGGCCCTGCTCAGCCCCTCCGACTACCGGCGCCCCGACCCCATCACCCTCGGGCAGATGTCCGCCCTCGCCAGGGTGTGGTTCGGGAGCCCGGTTCTCCTGTGGTGCTGGCTTTCCGCCGGGCTGAGCGTCGCGCTCGTCACCGTCAGCGCCTTCGTCACCCGGCGCGTCGTCGGGGTCGAACGCGTGGGGCTGATCCGGCGCATCCTGCGCAAGGGCAGCGCCGAGCGCCGCCGCCCGCCGCGCCATGTCTGGAACAACTCCATCGCCTGGCGCGAGGCCGCCAGCCGCGCCGGCTCGGGCGCGAACCTCGTCGCGCGCTACGCGTTCATCGCGGTGGGCCTGCTGTGGGCGCTGGGCATCCTCGCGTTCTATCACGGCGGCGGGATGTCGCACACGGGGTTCCGCTTCACGCTTCTCGCGACGGTCTGGACGCAACTCGCGGTCATCACGCTCGTCGCGGTGAACATGAGCGCCACCGCCGTCTCGCGCGAGCGCGAGGACGGGTCGCTCGACATCCTGCTGACCACGCCCATCACGCCCAGGGACTATCTGCGAGGCAAGCTCCGCGGGCTCATCGCCTTCCTGCTGCCCTTCCTGTGCGTCCCCCTCGCGACGCTCGCGCTCGCGTCGCTCTACGTGCTCGCCGGGGGCTTCGGTCGCGACGGGGGCGTCCTCGTCACCGACCGGCTCATCGGGGGCACGATCGACACGCCGGCGGTCCTGCCCGAAGGCGCGCTGCTCGCCCCGCTGCTCGCGCTGCCCTTCATGGCCTTCGTCGTTCTGATCAGCCTGCAGTGGAGCGTCAAAAGCAAGGGCACGATCGGCTCGGTCATCTTCGCCTTCGGCGTCATCGCCGCGATCACCGGCATCGTCGGGCTCTGCGGCTGGCAGGCCGGAAGGGGCGCCGCGTACGTCGGCCCGGCCCTCGCGGCGCTCAACCCGGCGACGCTGCTCTTCGCGATCGTCAACCCGACCGAGGGCATGAGCTCCACGATCTCCGAGGGCGGCCTCGGCGCGGCGCGCACCTCGCTGGCCATCGGCGCCGCCGTCGGCGCAGCGCTCCTGACGATCATCGTCTACGGGCTCTATTCGAGCATGGTCCGACGCTTCGACATGACCGTCCGCGCGCTGGCGGGAACGAAGTAAGAAGACAGCGGGGAGCCGTTCCTCCTGCTGCCTACTCCCTGCTCCGCGCTGCCTTCCGTTTCAATACTGCTTCCGCATCCTCGCCGACGGGATGCTGAGCTGGTCGCGGTACTTGGCGACGGTGCGCCGCGCGATCTCGACGCCGCGGTCCGCGAGCGCCTTGGCGATCGCGTCGTCGCTCAGCGGCTTGGACTTGTCCTCCGCGTCGACGACTTCCTTGAGCGCCGCCTTGATCGCGTCCCACGAAACTTCTTCACCGGTGTCGGTCTGCGTCCCGCCCGTGAAGAACTTGCGTAACGGGAAGACACCCCGTGGCGTCATGAGGTGCTTGTCGGCGACGGCGCGCGAGACCGTCGCGACGTGCACGCCCAGCTGGTCGGCGACCTGCGTCATGGGCAGCGGGCGCAGCGCCTGAGGGCCGAGGTCGAAGAAGTCGCGCTGCGCGTCGACCACGACGTTCAGCACCCGCTGCAGCGTGCGTTTGCGCTGCTGCAGCGCGTCGATCAGCCAGGTCGCGTTCGTCAGGTTCTTCTTGATGAATTCCTTCGTCGTCTTGTCGGCGTCCTTGTCGCGCAGCATCTCGGCGTACTCGCGGTTGATGCGCAGGTTGGGCAGCAGCCCGTCGGTCAGGTACGAGATGTAGCGGTCCTCGTCCTCGTGGTACTCGACGACGGCGTCGGGGATGATCGCCGGGGGCGTGTCCTGCACCAGCTCGCGCCCGGGCGAGGTGCGCAGCCGGCGCATGTGCTCGATCGCGCCCTTCACCTGCTCCATGCTCATCCCGAGCGCCTCGGCCACCTTGGGGAGCCGGTTGTGCAGCACGTCGTCGAGGTGCTCGTCGATCAAGCGGCGCGTCAGCGTCCAGTCCTCGCTGGGGTCGTCCTCGTCCGCCGCGTCCACCTGCAGCAGCAGACACTCGCGCAGGTCGCGCGCGCCCACGCCCGCCGGCTCGACGAACAGCTGCAGCGCGTAGAGCGCCCGCTCGATCTCTTCGATCGTCACCGGCTTGAGGTCCTGCGGCGTCTGGTCGACGACCTGCTCCAGGGGCGTGCGCACATACCCGTCGTCGTCGACGAACTCGATCAGCACCTTCCCGAGCGCGCGCGTGCGATCGTCGACCGGCGCGAACAGCCACTGCTCGAGCAACTGATCGCCGACGCTGGCCCCGCGCCCGGCGGTGTTGGCCATCGCGTCCATCTTGCCGTCGCGCTCGCCGCTGTCGCGCGCCGCGCGGACGCCGCTGGCGCCGAAGTCCCACTCCTCGCGCAGCCGCGATGGCAGCGCCGACGCCTCGTACTGGTTCTCGACCGCCTCGGCGTAGCTCTCCTCCATCGAGTCGAGCCGCTCGAAGTCCGACGCGTTCCCGTCGTCGTCGACCTTGAGCTCCCGCTCGTTCTCCGTGGCGTCGCGGTCGCTTTCCTTGCGGATCTCGTCGATCTCGGCCCGGTCCGCGCCCGGCTCGAAGGTCTCCAGCGTCGCGTTGCTCGCCAGTTCCTGCTCGATCCGCTCCTGCAGCGCCAGCATCGGCATCTGCAGGATCTCCATCGACTGGATCATGCGCGGCGCCAGCTTCATCTGCTGGCCCAACTTCATCTGTTGTGAAGTGTCGAAGCGCATGGTCATCCAACCAGAGGGGGTCACGGGAACAGAACGAGACGGATTCGAGAATAGCCGAGACGAGGGCCGAGCGCGCCGCTCACTCCATCCGCTGGCGCCCGGCGAGCGCGTCGGTCAGGACCGCCTTGCTCGCGTATTCCAGCTGGCTCCCGCTGGGCACCCCCCTCGCCAGGCGGGTCAGCCTCACGCCTGCGCCCTGCAGCGCCTCGGCGATGAACAGCGCCGTGCCGTCGCCCTCGAGCGTGGGGTTCAGCCCGAGGATCACCTCGCGGACCGGCTCGCCCGCGCAGTTCTTCGACGGGTCCGTCACGCGCGCCACCAGCTGCGCGATCGTCACATCGTCGGGCCCCACCCCTTCCAGCGGCGAGACCCGCCCCAGCAGCACGTGGTACACGCCGCGATGCACGCCCGTCTGCTCCAGCGCGATCAGGTCGCGCGGCTGCTCGACCACCAGCACCACGCCCCGGTCCCGGCGCGTGTCCGAACACACGGCGCAGGGCTGCGTCTCGGAGAGATTGAAACAAATGTCGCAGTGCCGGATGGAGCGTTTCACCTCGGCGATCGCGTCGGCAAGGGCCATCGCGTCGGCCTTCTCCGCCTTGAGCACCCAGAACGCGAGCCGCTCCGCCGTGCGACGCCCGATGCCGGGGAGCTTCGCGAACCGCTCGATGAGACGCTCCACCGACTCGGGGTACCCGCCTCGCGAAGAGGATCGTTGAAGGTTCACGAGCCCAGCATCCTGGTGAGCCCTTCCATCCCGGGCATGTCCTCGATGCCCAGCTCGCGCGCCATGCGCTGGCTCTCCTGCTGGATCACGCGCTCCGCGGCGCGCATCGCGTCGTTCACCGCTTCGGTGATCATCGACTCCGCTTCGCGCCGGCTCCGCTCGTCGCCCATCGACGACGCGACCACCGGGTCGATCTCCACGCGCAGCACTCGCAGGCGCCCGCTCACCTCGACGCGCACCAGCCCGGCGCCCGCCTGGCCCACGATCCGCGCCGCTTCGAGAGTGGACTGCATCCGCTCGCCCGCTTCGCGCAGCTTCTCCTTGTTCTTCATCAGGCCCGCGAGGGCGCCCATCGCCTTGAACTGATCAAACACCTGCGTCCTCCCTCGACTGGCCCTCTGCGAGGTCGTCGTCGCTGTCGGTCTCGACCCGAACCAGGCGCGCGCCGAAAAGATCGATCGCCGTGCGCACCAGCGGGTGCTCCATCGCCTCACGCTCGGCGACCGTCAGCCCGGACTGCGCCGGCCGCGGCCTCGCACCCGACCCCCCCGGCGCCCCCGGAGCCCCCGATGCCCCCGTTGCCCCCGGTTCCTCTTCACGCCTCGCCGGAGCCGCGCCGACCAGCGTCACGCCGATCGGGCGCCCCGCCAGCTCAGACGCGAACTGGCGGATCGCGTCCAGCCGGCTCTGCGCGAACTTGAGCGTGTACTCGTCTCCAGCACGCAGCGTGATCGAATCGCGGGTCTGCGCGGCCAGCGTCAGCGGGCGCAGCACGGACCGAACCCCGGGCGGGGCCTGCTCGCGCATCGACGCCCATAGGTCGCCAGTTGCGGCGCAGGGGATGGCCGGGCGCGCCGCGTCGCCTCTCGCGTCGGCGGTCGGCTCGGGTCGCGCCGACCGGGCGGGTTCACCGCCGGCCGGCGCTCCTGCTTTTTTTGGCGGCTCCGACGACGCGCCGGCCAGCGCGCGACCGCCCGAGGCCGGGGGCCCGGACGCAGCGCCCGAGCGAGCCAGCGCCGCCGCGTCGGCGATGCGCTCGGTCATCGCCATGCGCGCCACGACGGCGTCGAAGAGCGCGCGCGGCGTGCTGCTCGAGCGGGCCGACCTGGCCGCGTTCTCACACAGCGCGATCATGTGCACGATCCCCGCGTCGTCGAGACGGTCGGCCAGCGCCGCCGCCCGCTCGCGGTCCTCGCCCTCGAGTTCGGCGATCTCGCTGTCGTGCCCGCACGCGGCGATGATCAGCACGTCGCGCAGCCGCGAGACGATCGACTCGAGCGCCTGGTCGATGGTCACCCCGCTCTGGAGCAGCGCATCGCCCGATTCCAGCGCGCCCTTGAGCGACCCCTCGGCGCACGCGCCGAGCAGCGCGTCGATCAGGTCGCCCTGCGGCAAACCCAGGATGTCGTGCAGCAGCGCCGAGGTCAGCTTCTTCTCGCCCGTCGCGAGGAGACGGTCCATCAGCGTCAGCGAGTCGCGCATCGAGCCGTTCGCGAGACGCGCCACCTGCGCGACGACCGAGGGCTCGGCCTCGACCTTCTCCTGCTTCAGCACGCTGCGCAGGTGCTCGCCGATCCGGCGCGAGTCGATGTTCTTGAAGTCGAACCGCTGGCAGCGGCTCTGGATCGTCGGGGGCACCTTGTGCGCCTCGGTGGTGCACAGGATGAACTTCACGTGCTCGGGCGGCTCTTCCATGGTCTTGAGGAGGGCGTTGAACGCCTCCCTCGTGAGCATGTGAACCTCGTCGATGATGTAGATCTTGTACCGGCCCCGCATCGGGCGATAGACCGAGTTCGCGATGAGCTCGCGCGCCTCGTCGACGCCGCGGTTCGACGCCGCGTCGATCTCGATCACATCGGTGTCGCGCCCCTGCATGATCGCCTCGGCGACATCCTTGGGCTTGTCATCGGGAGCGTTGAGGGCTTTGGCGAAGATGCGCGCCAGCGAGGTCTTCCCAACCCCGCGCGTGCCGCAGAACAGGTAGGCGTGCCCGACGCGCCCCCGCTCGATGGCGTTGGCGAGCGTGCGCGCGACGGCGTCCTGCCCGACGAGCTCGTCGAACGACCGGCTGCGGTATCGCCTCGCGAGGACGGTGTAGGACATACGGGCACAGTCTACAGGGAGGAACGCCCGAGGGTTGACGGCCAGGACACCGGCGGCGCTGGACGACGACCGCTTATGGCTGCTGCGGTCAGGCTCTGACCAGGTTCACGGGCCGCCCACGCACCGGGCCCGGCCGTCAACCCAAGGGCGTTCGATCGAGCGGACTGTAGGCCGCCTCCCGTTCGTCGCGTCCACCCACGCTACACTCTCGTGAATGGCCGACGACACCGCACGGGACGCTCGACGAGCGAAATACATCGATCCCGACGCCCAGGGGCGCCGGACGCTGCTGACCATCCTGCGCGGCGCCTTCGTCACCCTCGTCCTGGTCGTCATCACCTTCTACATCATCGACCTGGGCAAGAACGCCGCCGCCGACAAGTCCAACTGGGAAGACCTCCTCATCCGGGGCTGGCAATACGTCTTCATCTTCGGCCTCGCCATCGCCCTGGGCTTCCTCGCGATCGACATCCTCACCCCGGGCAAAAAGATCGCCACGCTCTCGGGCGTCTTCCTCGGGCTGGTCGCAGGCGTCCTCGCCGCCCTCGCCGTCGGCCTGGTCGTCGATCTGCTCGCCCAGATCTACGAGCTGCAGGACAACCGCATCGTCAACACGATCAAGGTTCTCTTCGGCGTCGCCTTCTGTTATCTCGGCGTCTCCATCGTCCTCCAGACCAAGGACGACTTCCGCCTCGTCATCCCCTACGTCGAATTCGCCAAGCAGACCCGCGGCGTGCGACCGCTCCTCCTCGACACCTCCGTGCTCATCGACGGGCGGTTCCTCGAGGTCGCCGAGACCGCCATCATCCAGTCGCCCGTCGTCATCCCGCGCTTCGTCATCGCCGAGCTCCAGGCCCTCGCCGACTCCTCCGAACGCCTGAAGCGGACCCGCGGCCGGCGCGGGCTCGAGATCGTCGGCAAGATGCAACGCTCGCCGCGCCTCGATGTCAGCGTCGACGAGTCCCCCGTTCCCGGCAAGAGCGTCGACCAGATGCTCGTCGAACTCGCCCGCCAGCTCACCGGCTCGATCCTCACCACCGACATCGCCCTTGCGCGCGTCGGGAAGATCCACGGGGTGCCGGTCATCAATCTCAACGACGTGGCCCTCGCCATGAAGCCCAGCTTCATCCCGGGCGAAAAGCTCCGCGTCACGCTCATCAAGCCCGGCGAACAGCCCGAGCAGGCGGTCGGCTACCTCGAGGACGGCACGATGATCGTCGCCGAAAACGGGCGTCCGTACATCGGCAAGGTCGTCGATCTCATCGTGACCACCTCCCTCCAGACCAGCGCCGGCAAGCTTATCTTCGCGCGCATCCCCGACGGCTCGACCGTTGAGGACTGGGACGAACTCGCCACCGACGACGACGCCGACCGCGACCCGCGCGCCGGCGCCGTCGAGCACGAACAGGACAGCCCCGAACGCCCCGACGACGACGCCGACCCGGGCTCGCGCCGGTCGCGTCGCGCCGCGCGGAACCCGCGCAGACGCTGATTCCCCGGTATCCTCCCCTTCCGATGCCGCGACACCCACGCTCCGCCATCCCGACCATCGCGCTTATCGCCGCCCTCGCGACGGGCGCCGCCAGCGCGCAGACGACGACCTACACCCTCGACGACGCCGGCTGGGCCCAGATCGAGCTGGACTCGCCCGACGAGGAAACCCGGCGCATCGGCGAAGCCCGGCGCGCGCTGGCCGAGGGCCGACCAGGCGCCGCCAAGGCGATCCTCGACGAGTTCATCCGACAGCACGAGACGCGCCAGCACGCCCTGCTGCCCCAGGCGTACCGGCTGCGCGGCGACGCGCGCGTCGCGATGCGCGATGAGTTCAAGGCGCTCTACGACTACGAGGCCCTGATCCGCACCTTCCCCTCGAGCGAGGAGATGGTCGTCGCGGTCGAGCGCGAATACGAGATCGCTCGCGCCTACGCCGCCGGCAAACGCAAGAAATTCTGGGGGATGCGCATCGAGCCCGCGGGCGATATCGCCGTCGAGATCTTCATCCGCACCCAGGAGCGACTGCCCGGCAGCGCGATCGCCGAACAGGCGTCCATCGCCCTCGCCGATTTCTACTTCGAGCGACGCGACTGGGAACTCGCGACCGAGGCCTACGACCTCTACCTACTCAACTACCCCCAGGGCCCCAACTCCGTGAAGGCCCAGAAGCGGCGCATCTACGCCGAGATCGCCGGCTACGGCGGGCCGGCGCGCGACTCGCGCCCGCTCATCGAGGCGCGCGAGCGGATCAGGCGCTTCGAACGCCTCTATCCGGCCGAAGCCCAGGCCACCGGCCTCAACGAGGCGCTCGTCGAACGCGTTGATGAGACCCTCGCCCAGCAGATGCTCGCCACCTCGCGCTGGTACCTGCGCGTCAAGGACTTCCCCTCGGCGCGCCTGACCCTGCAACGGCTCATCGCCAAATACCCCACCTCCGACGCCGCCCGCGAGGGCATGGACATCATGGACACGCGCGGCTGGGAATACACCGTGATGGATCGCGGTGAAGGGCCATCGCCGGCGGAAGCTGTCGACGACGAGACGGAGCCGGACCAGTGAACCGCGCCCTCGCCGCACTCGCCCTCACGGTCCTGTCGATCGCGTTCGCCGGTTGCGCGTCGGACCCGCGCCAGGGATATTCGACCGGGACCGCGTTCGATAGGAACATCGGCTCGGTCGAGATCCGCCTGTTCGACAACCTCTCCTTCGCGTACGGCATGGAGATCCGGCTCGCCGACGCTGTCGTCAAGGAAATCCAGCAGCAAACCCCCTGGCAGGTTCGCACCGGCCAGAACGCGCAGACCACGCTCTCGGGCGCGATCACCGATGTGCGCCTCCGGGCGCGCTCCGTCGCACGCGACACCGGGCTCGTGCAGGAACAGGCGGTCGAGATCACGCTGGATTTCCAGTGGCGCGACAACCGCACCGGCTCCATCCTCGCGTCGCGAAGAGGGTTCCGCGTCACCGAGACCTTCGTCCCGTCTCTCGGCGCAGGCGAACGGATCGAGGTCGGCGAGAACGTCGCGGTCCAGGAAGCCGCTCGCGAGGTCGTCGCGGCGCTCCGCTCGGGATGGTGACGGCCCCTCCGACGCGACGGACGCAATGCGCGAGCCCCTACCATCCCCCCAAGGCCCTCTGGGAACCCCGGCGCTCGGGCGGCGTTCGAAATCTTCTCCCGGGGCTGCAACCCCACGCTCGCAACCGCCGATCCTTCCCACACGAACCCTTCGCAGGCCGACCCCGTATCCCCGGTGAACGATGCCCGAACCCCGCAACAGCCGCAGGCCTCAGAACGACCGCGATCAGCGCCCCGGCGCGCAGCGACCCAAGGGCTCGTCCGGGCAGGATGAGCCTCGCAAGCAGGGCGACAAGTCCCCGCCGCCCCGTGTGCCGCGCGGCGCCTTCGGGTGGATCGTCATCTTCATGCTCGTCGGACTCCTCGCGGTCTGGCTCACCCAGCAGAACGCGGGCGTCGAGCGCCTCGCGTCGTGGAACGAGTTCCGCGTCCTCTACAACGACAACCTGATCGTGCAGAACTCCGTCGAGGTGCAGACCTCGACGATCACCGCGCGCAAGCTCGGCGTCGGCGGCGCCGAAGTCCCCGTGCGGCTCGACATCGGCTCTCAGGGGCGCGAGTTCTGGCTCGCCCAGGTCGACGAACTCACCAACGGCGACTTCCGCAACGCGCCCGACGCGCCGCTCTTCTTCCGCATCCTTTTCAGCCCGCTCACGCTCACCATCCTCATCATCCTCCTCTTCTGGTTCGTCATCCTGCGCGGGCTGCGCGGGATGTCCGGCGGCGGCGGGATGCTCGGCTCCTTCGGCAAGTCGCGCCATCGCGTCTTCATGAAGGAAAATGTCAAGGTCGCCTTCAAGGACGTCGCCGGCATCGAAGAGGCCAAGCAGGAAGTCTCCGAGATCGTCGACTTCCTCAAGAACCCCAAGAAATTCACCCGGCTGGGCGCGCGAGTCCCTCGCGGCGTGCTGCTCGTCGGCGAGCCCGGCTGCGGCAAGACCCTTCTCGCCAAGGCCATCGCTGGCGAGGCCGATGTCCCCTTCTTCTCCATCTCCGGCTCCGACTTCGTCGAGATGTTCGTGGGCGTCGGCGCCTCGCGCGTACGCGACCTCTTCAAGCAGGCCAAGGAATCCTCGCCCTGCATCATCTTCCTCGATGAGATCGACGCCGTCGGGCGCCGGCGCGGCGGGGGCTTCACCACCGGCGGCCACGACGAGCGCGAGCAGACCCTCAACGCCATCCTCGTCGAGATGGACGGCTTCGACACCGGCGACCAGATCATCGTCGTCGCCGCCACCAACCGCGTCGATGTCCTCGACCCGGCGCTGCTGCGCCCGGGCCGTTTCGACCGGCAGGTCATGGTCCCCATGCCCGACCTCAAGGGGCGCCTCGAGATCCTGGGCGTCCACGCCAAGAAGGTGAAGCTCGGGACCGATGTGGACCTCGAGCGCGTCGCCCGCGCCACGCCCATGTTCTCCGGCGCCGACCTCGCAGCCCTCATCAACGAGGCCGCGATCTCCGCGGCGCTGGGCGGCAAGGACTTCGTCGAGCAGGACGACCTCGAAGAGGCGCGCGACAAGGTCAAGTACGGACGCTCCGGACGCAGCCGCACCGTCGAGGAAGACGAGCGCATCGCGACCGCCTACCACGAGGCCGGGCACGCGATCCTGCAGGCGGTCGTCCCCGGCGCAGACCCGCTGCACAAGGTCACGATCATCCCGCGAGGACAGGCCATGGGCGCCACCTTCTCCCTCCCCGAGAAGGACCGCCACGGCTACGGGCTCAAGTGGCTCACCGCAACCATGCGCGTGGTCTGCGGCGGGCGCATCGCGGAACTGCGCCAGACCGGCGACATGTCGTCGGGCGCGGCGATGGATATCTCGCAACTCACCCGCATGGCGCGCGCCGCGGTGCTCGAGTGGGGCATGAGCGACAAGCTCGGGTTCGTCCGCTACGCCGGCGAAGACTCTCGCGAGATGTTCAAGGCCGACCGCGAGTATTCGGAAGACACCGCGCGGCTCATCGACGAAGAGGTGAAGCGCTTCGCCGACGAGGCCTACAGCGACGCCGCCGAGGTCCTCGACAAGCACTGGGACGCCGTCGAACGCGTCGCCCAGGCGCTGCTCACCCACGAAACGCTCACCGCGGAGGAAGTCCGCAAGCTCCTGCGCGGCGAGGCGCTGAACAAGCCCACCGTCAGCGACCTGCTCGCCCTCGAGGCCGCCAAGGCCCGCGCCGAGCAGTCCAAGCCCGCGCCCAAGCCGCGCAGCGACGAGGGACGCGACCCCGGCCCGGGCCTCATGCCCAGCCCGGCGTGACGCGGAAAGCCTTCTCAGGATTGCTGCCCCCGCTCACGAGCTCCAACCCGGATGGCTTCGCGCCTATCTCGCGTGCGAGCATCGCCCGGATCGCGTCGTTGGCCTTCCCGCCCTCGGGGGGCGCGGCGACCTTGATCTTCAGCCGATCCCCCAGCACCCCCACGATCTGATCGCGGCTCGCGCCCGGGACCGCCTTCACGCGGATCAGGATCGTGCCGTCGGGGCGGCGTTCGCAGACGCGCGGGTCGAGGGCGATGGAGTTCTCGTTCATCGGTCGCGCTCAGACCCGTTCGATGACGCGCTGCGCCTCGTCGAGCAACTGCGACGCTCTCGCGCCGGTCTTCGCCTCGGCGATGAGGCGGATGATCGGCTCGGTGTTGCTCGCGCGCACATGCAGCCACGCAGGGTCGTCGCCGCCCCCGTCGAAGTCGATGCGCACGCCGTCCTGGGTGTCGATCCGCCCGCCGCTGAATTGCTCGGCGATCGCGGCGCACGCGCGCTGGGCGAGGCCCTCTCGCACCGGCGCCTTGCGCTTGTCGATGGTGTAGGAGGGCGTGTCGCGCACGAGCGAGGAGAGTGTGCGCCCGGTCCGCGTCATGAGCGCGAGCACGAGGGCCATCGAGCCGAGACTGTCGCGGATCATCGCGACGGGCGACCAGATCACGCCCCCGTTGCCCTCGCCCCCGAGCACGCTGCCCTCGCGAAGCATCGCGCTGACGACATTCGCCTCACCCACGGGCGTGCGAACCACCCCGCCGCCGGCGTGCCGGGCCGAGACGTCGTCGATCATGCGGCTGGTGGAGAGGTTGGCGGCCATCGCGACACCCGCGGCGGCCGGGTCGAACTCGAGCAACGCTCTGGCCGCGAGCACCAGCGTGTACTCCTCGCCGACGTACGCGCCCGTCTCGTCGAGCAGCGCGAGCCGGTCGGCGTCGGTGTCCTGCGCGAAGCCGACGACGGCGCCGGCGTCGCGAACGACGGACGAGAACCCCGCGAGGTTCTCCGCCGTCGGCTCGGGGCTGTGAGGGAAGACGCCCGTGGGCTCGTCGTGGACATGCACCACCTCGCACCCCAGCGCGTCGAGCAGCAGGCGCGCTCCCGCGACGCCGCTGGAGTTCACCGAGTCGACCGCGACGCGGAACCGCTTCGCGCGGATCTCGTCGACAGGCGCGACGGCCGCGACCGACTTCAGCACCCTCGCGACATGCACGTGAGCCGAGGTGTCGTCGTGATCGTGCGTGCCCTGCGCATCGTGCGGCGCGAGCAGCACGCGCCCGGCGCGGAAGCGGTCGACGATCTCCTGCGCGTCCTCGGCCTTGGGAGCGCGGGCGCGGAGCGCGCCCTGCGCGTCCTTCTCGTCGCGAGTGATGCACTTGAGGCCGTTCCACTGCGCGGGGTTGTGGCTCGCCGTCAGGATGAGCCCGCCCTGCGCCGAGTGATGCTCGACCATCACGCCCACGGTCGGCGTGGCCGCGACATCGAGATCAACCACGCGCACGCCGGCCGCGAGCAGGCCCGCGATCGCCGCCAGGTGCAGCGACTCGTTCCCGGCCCGCCCGTCCTTGCCGAACACCACCGCCGGGCGATCCTCGCCCGGGTGGCGATCGCGCAGCCAGCCGGCGAAGGCGCCGGCGAACCGCGCGGTCACTTCGGGGGTCATCGTCGCGCCGACGATGCCGCGGCATCCGCTGACGGACAGCATCAGGGGTGCGCTCTGCGTCCCGGGCTCGGTCTTCGCGTCGGACACCGTTCTCTCCTGCGTGTGTTCGGTCGTTGTTTGTGCATCGGCGCAGCGTCGGAGGATACGCCGATGAGCTGGACCCCGCAGGGTCTTCACGGACTCCAAGCGGGTGGACCGTCGCGCTGGCCGTACAATCGCCTGATGTACGAGATCACCGTCGAGACGGAGTTCGCGGCCGCCCACGCGATCGTGATGGGCGGGCGGCGCGAGCCGGTGCACGGGCACAACTGGCGCGTCTGCGTCGCCGTGGCCGGCGATTCGCTCGACGAGGACGGGCTTCTGTGCGATTTCCACGCGATCGAGTCCTCGCTGCAGGAGATCGTGCGCCCATTCCATAACCGCGACCTGAACTCGACAGCGCCGTTCGATCGCGTCAACCCCACCGCGGAGCTGGTGGCTCGGCACATCGCCGACGCGCTGGGCGCGGCCCTGCCGGCGCGCGACGCCGCCCGCGGCGTGCGCGTCGCGTCGGTGCGGGTGACGGAAGCCCCCGGCTGCGCAGCGATCTATCGCGCACCGTCGCGCTAAATCGGCCTCCGGGGCCGCCAGTCGCCTTCAGACGGCGCGAACACGAGCCGATCTAGGTCCGAATACCTCTGTCCCCACCCGATGACCGAAGCGCACCCATGAGCACCGCCCGATCGAGCCAGCCCGACCTCAGGATCACGCCCGACGCCGAGCCCCTGGCCCCGCTGCGCCCGGCGTCCGCGCCCGCCCAGACCGCGACGCCCGAGGAGCTGGCGTCGGCGATCCAGGCCATCCCGGCGGAGCAGCGGTACCTCAACCGCGAGGTGCAGTGGCTCCGCTTCAACAAGCGCGTGCTCGAGATGGCGCAGGACGAGCGCAACCCGCTCCTCGAGCGCGTGAAGTTCCTTGCGATCTTCCACAACAACCTCGACGAGTACTTCATGAAGCGCGTGGGCGGCCTGAAGCGCCAGGTCGCCGCCAGCGTCATGCGCCGCTCGCCCGATGGGCTGACGCCGGGCGAGCAGCTCGACGCGATCCGGCGCATCGTGGTCGACCTCATCGCGCAGGGCGCCGAGTGCTACGAGCACGACCTCGTCCCCTCGCTCGCGCGCGAGGGCGTGCAGATCATCCCGATCGAGAACGCCACCGACGAGGAACGAGCGCGCCTCGAGGCGTGGTTCCGCAAGAGTGTCTTCCCGGTGCTGACGCCCCTGGCTGTCGACCCGGGCCATCGCTTCCCGTTCATCTCGAACCTGAGCATCTCGATCGGCGTCATGGTGTCGAGCCCGGACCGCGCCGACGAATCGCTCTTCGCGCGCGTGAAGGTGCCGAACTCGATCCCGCGCATGGTTCGCACCGACGAGCCCGGCGCGCCGTTCGTCCCCCCAACCGCCGACCGTCCGCTGCGACTCGTGCTGCTGACCGATGTCATCCGCACCAACCTCGACGACCTCTTCCCCGGCATGACGATCCAGCAGGTGATGCCCTTCCGCGTCACGCGCAACGCCGACATCGAGCACGACGCCGAGGACGCCGACGACCTGATCGACACCATCGAGAGTGAGATGAAACTGCGCCGCTTCGCGCGCGCCGTCCGCCTCGAACTCAACGCGAAGCCCGAGCCGTCGTTCCTCGAGTTCCTCTCCGAGGGCCTCGCCCTGCACCCCGGCGACATCTACGAGCGCGGCGGGCCGATGGACTACTCGGCCCTCTTCCAGATCGCGTCCCTCGCGATCCCCCACCTCCGGTTCCCCTCCTGGACGCCCGTGGTCCCCACGCGCCTGGCCGACGAGGACGCCGACATCTTCTCCGTCATCCGGCGCGGCGACGTGCTCGTGCACCACCCCTACGACTCCTTCGGCGCGAGCACCGAGCGGTTCATCAAGGCCGCGGCCCGCGACAAGGACACGCTCGCGATCAAGCAGACGATCTATCGCACCAGCGCCGACTCCCCCTTCGTGCCCGAGCTGGCCCGCGCCGCCGAGAACGGCAAGGCGGTCGCCTGCCTGGTCGAGGTCCGCGCCCGCTTCGACGAGATGAACAACGTCGAGCGCGCCAAAGAACTCGAGAAGCACGGCGTGCACGTGGCCTACGGCGTGATGGGCCTTAAGACCCACACCAAGATCTCGCTCATCGTCCGGCGCGAGGCCGACGCGCCTGGCGGTCTGCGCTGCTACGCGCACGTCGGCACCGGCAACTACAACTCGCGCACCGCCGAGCTCTACACCGACCTGGGCCTGCTGACCTGCGACCCGGAGATCACCGAGGACGTGATCGACCTGTTCAACTACCTGACCGGCCGGTCGCGCAAGCGCGACTACAAGCGCCTGCTCGTCGCCCCCAACACGATGCGAAAGCGGTTCATCGAGATGATCGACCGCGAGACCGAGATCGCGCGCGCCGGGGGCAGGGGCGTCATCAAGGCGAAGATGAACCAGCTCGAAGACGCGCAGATCATCGACAAGCTCTACGAGGCGTCCTGCGCCGGCGTCAAGATCGACCTGATCGTCCGCGGCTTCGGCTGCCTGCGCGCCGGCGTGCCCGGCATGAGCGAGAACATCACGCTCGTCTCGAGCATGGGGCGTTTCCTCGAGCACTCGCGCATCTTCCACTTCGGCGCAGGCAAGGACGACCCCACCGAGGGCGAGTGGTACATCGGCAGCGCGGACTGGATGTACCGCAACCTCGACTACCGCGTCGAGGCGATCACCCCGGTCCTCGACCCGGTCGCGCGCCGCAAACTGCACGACATCGTCGAGGCCGACCTCTCCGATCACCGAGACCTGTGGCAGATGCAGCCCGACGGCTCGTTCGTGCAGCGACGCCCCCCGGCCGACGCCGACCCGATGAGCGCCGCGGCGATGGGCTCCTTCGCCTATCTCATGCACAAAACCGCGCAGGACAGCGTCAAGGGCTGACCGCTCAGGCGTGGGCCGCCAGGCACGCGTCGATCCGCGCGAGCGTGCGATCCTTCCCGAGCACCGCGAGCGTCTCGCCGATGGGCGGGCTGATCGTCGATCCCGTGAGCGCCACGCGCAGGGGCTGGGCGACCTTGCCCATGCCCAGCGCGCGAGACTCCGCGAACGATTCGAGCGCCGCGCTCACCGAGGCGGCGTCGAACCGGCCGATCCCGGCGATCGCGCCGCGCAGCTCGCGCAGGACTCTCAGCCCCTCGCCCTCGTTCTTCGTGAGGTTCTTCTCGACCGACTTCGCGTCGTAGACCACGCGGTCGCTCTCGGCGAGCGCGAAGCGGCCCTGCTCGGCGGCGTCGAGGAAGGTCTTGCAGCGCGGGCGGACAGCCGACGCGAGCGTCGTGAACGCGTCGCCCGTGATCTGCGAGGCGATGGCCGGCGCGTGCGCCTCGCACCATTCGCGCCAGCGCCGGGCGAACTCGTCGTCGGGCATGGCCGCGATCGCGTCGGTGTTGAACGCGAGCAGCTTCTTGCGATCGAAGCGAGAGTTGCTCTTCCCGATGCGCCCAAGATCGAACCACTTCACGAGGAAGCCGATGTCGAATTTCTCGATGTTCTCGCCCGCCTCGGGCGGGGGCGACCAGCCGAGCAGCGCAATGAAGTTCGTGATGACCTCGGGCAGGTAGCCGGCGCGCCGGAAATCGTTGACCGTGACCTCGGGCAGCAGCAGGCCCAGCGCCTCGGCCAGGGGCTCGAGCTGCTCTGGCGGGAGCTGCTTGGTTTTGTCGTTGAGCCAGACGCCGAACGACGCGTCGTCGAGCGCGGGCGTGGGCGACGACGAGAGCCCGGCGTCTTTCGCCGCCTTGCGCGCCGCCTGGTCGCGCTCGCGCTTGCTCATCTTCGCCCCCTCCATGTTGAAGATGAGGGGCATGTGCGCGAACTTGGGCGTGCGGAACCCCAGCGCGCGCTGCAGCGCGACGTGCTTGGGCGTGTTGTACAGGTGCTCCTGACCGCGCAGCACGTGGGTCACGCCCATCAGCTCGTCGTCGATCACGACGCTGAAGTGGTAGGTCGGGAAGCCGTCGGCCTTGCGGATCACGAAGTCGTCGACCTCGCCCGGGCCGACGCGCACCTCGCCCAGCACCTCGTCGACGACCAGAACCTCTTCGTCGGGGCACAGGAAACGCACGACATGGGGCTCGCCCGCCGCCACCCGCCGGGCGCGCTCGTCGGCAGGGATCTCGAGCGCGGCGCGGTCGTAGCGGTACGGCTCCTTGCGCGCGATGGCCGCCTTTCGCTTGGCCTCCAGCTCCTCGGGCTTCTCGAAGGCGGCGTAGGCCTTCCCTTCGGCGATCAGGCGATCGAGGTACTGGTTGTACAGATCGAGTCGCCTGCTCTGCTCGAAGGGCGCGACAGAGCGCGGGTCGCCCCCGAAGCGGACGCCCTTGGAGTCGGTGAAGGCCGGGCCCTCGTCCCACGCGATGCCGAGCCACGCCATGTCGACGAGGATGCCACGCGTGAAGTCCTCGCTGGAGCGCGCCTGATCGGTGTCTTCGATGCGAAGAAGGAAGGACCCGCCCCCGCGCTTCGCGAAGGCGTAGCAGAAGAGCGCGGTGCGGGCGCCGCCGACATGGAGCCAGCCGGTGGGCGAGGGGGCGAAACGGGTGACGACATGGGCCATAGGGAGTGAGGGTAGCCGTGCCGGGCGGGGCCTTCGCGTGGAGGGAGATCGCGTCTAGACTGGCCACCCCCTCTTGGCAGAAAGGACGCGCCCCATGAGTCTGATCGTGACGGGAACCATCGGCATCGACACGATCCACACGCCGCACGGCTCAGCGGAGGCGGTCCTGGGCGGCTCGTGCACCTATTTCGCGGCGGCGGCGTCGTTCTTCACGCCAGTGCGGATGGTGGCGGCGGTGGGCGGGGACTTCCATGAAGGGCACCGGCGCGTCTTCACCCACTTCCCCAATGTCAGCGTCGAGGGCATCGAGCTGCGCGAGGAGAGCAGGACCTTCGCCTGGGGCGGGCGCTATTTCGACGACATGAACTCGCGCGAGACGCTCTTCACCGAATTGGGTGTCGTGGCCGAGAAGCCCCCGGTGCCCCCGGCGTCGTACCGCGACTCGAAGTTCGTCTTCCTCGCAAACACGCACCCGGCGGTGCAGGCCGACCTGCTGGGCCACTTCCCCGACCACGAACTCGTCGTGTCGGACACGATGAACCTGTGGATCGACATCGCGCGTGCCGACCTGATCGAGCTGCTCAAGAAAGTCGACGGGCTCGTGCTCAACGACGAAGAGGCGCGCCTCCTCACCGGCAAGCGCAACCCCATCACCGCTGGGAAGCACATCCTCGATATGGGCCCGACCTTCGCGCTCATCAAGAAGGGCGAGCACGGCGCGATCCTCGTGCACCGCGATGGGGTGGCCGCGCTCCCGGCGTTCCCGACCGAGGTCGTCATCGACCCCACGGGCGCTGGCGACAGTTTCGCCGGGGGCATGATGGGCCACATCGCCGCCACGCACGCGGCGGGCAAGGACCCGGCATCGATGGAAACGATCCAGCGCGCGATGGCCTACGGCACGGTGATCGCGAGCTACACCATCGAGGCGTTCAGTCTCGAACGGCTCACGCGCCTCACCGACGCCGAGGTCGAGCAGCGCCTCAAAGAATTCGTGCGCACGGTGCGCGTGGGCTGATCAGCCGCGCAGGGCGTCGATGGCGCTCTGCGGGTCGGGGTCGCTGACGAGCCCGACGCGGCGCGCTTCCTGGATGAGCTTGAGCTGCGCCTCGCGGATGACATCGAGGTCGTCGCGCGTGAACGAGGCGACCTCGGGGGTGAGGCCTCGCGAGAGAAGTTGTGCGCGTTCGAGCTGTTCCACCTCGCGGATCGCGTCGTCGAGCAGCGAGAGGAACCCGCGGTCCGCGAGGGCGCCTGGGCGATCGATCGCCTCGGACAGTCGCGACAGCGCGCTGGGCGTCTCGGTCGACTGCGCGAGGTTCGCCCCGGCGGCGTCGAGAACGCGGACACCGACGAACGACGCGCTCAGCGGCGAATCCGAATCGAACCGGAGGGCATTTCCCGAGAGCGTCGTGGTGACGCCGAGTTCCTTGGCGAAGCCGCCCAGGGTTTCCGCGATGTCCTGGATGCTCGTGCCGGACGCGAAACTGAAGGTCTGCCGGCCGCGCGGGCCGGAAAGCTCGACCTCGAAGCGCGCCTCGGGATCGTCCTTGTCGCCGGAGAGATCGAGGAACGGGGCATCGAAGTCAAGCCGCGAGGTGGGCGCCGCGCCGGTGTCGGGGAGCCCCGCGAACAACGCCTTGATCGTCGAGTTGGCCGCCTGTGCGAGCGATGCCGCGCCGGACTCAGACCCGGAGGACAACGCTTTGCGAAGCTGGAAGAGCTGCTCGGCGAGCGTGCGGAGCGGGGCGCCGTCGCGAAGAGCCTTGACCACGCTGGACGGGTCGGCGACTTGCGCGCTGTCGGCGCGGGCATCGGCCCGTTCGGTGGGCTTCACGGCGTTGGCGCCGGCGAGCCGGGAGAGCGAGTTCTCGAGGCGCTTGGAGGCGCTACCGACGAACGGATTGACGGGGCTGTCGAGACGGGAAGTCACGGGCTGTGTCATCGCGTGCGCTCCGGGGAGTTCTGGGCGCGAGGTGCGCCTGAGATCTCTCAAGGTTCGGCAGGTCCCCACGCCGCCCGCCACAAAAGCAAACACGCCCCCGAACCGGTCGGAGGCGTGCTGGTGGTTCGGTTCAGTGAGCGCGGCTCGTTAGATCCTGCCGCCCTTGGCCTTGAAGCGCTGGGCGACCTCGATCTTGGTGCGGGCCTTGGTGCGCTCGTGGGTGATGCGCTCCATCTCCTTGGGGTCGCTGCTCTGCCGGGCCTGGGCCTCGGCGAGTTCGGCCTTGGCCTCGGTCTCGTTGATCTGCTCGGCGGGGACCGCCTCGTTCGCGAGGATCGTCAGCCGGTTGTCGACCATCTGGGCGAAGCCGCCGTCGAGGAAATAGGTCCGCTCGCCCCCGCCCGTGAAGTCGAGACGGAGCTCGCCCGTGCCCAGCTTGCCCACGATGGGGGCGCGCTGGTTCAGGAAGCCCATCTGGCCGTCCCACATGGGGACATTGACGGCGGAGACCTCCTCGTCGAGGAGGCGTGCTTCGGGGGTGATGACTCGGCAGCGGAAGGCCTTGGCCACGGGTCGGTGCTCCTCAAGCGGGTGAAGGCGGGGAGTGTAGGCCTGAAGTCATGCCGCGTGCCCGTCATGCGACCCCGATCCGGCCCCGCTGGGCCCCTTCCGAAGGGGAGGCATCGCCCGCCCTCAGCCAACGCCGGCGGCGCCCCGGGCCGCCTCCACGATCCTCTGAGCCGTGCGCACATTCGCGAAGCCGTCCCGCGCGTCGATGTCCGGGCGTCGCCCGGTGCGCACGGCGTCGAGGAAACTCGACAACTGGCTCTTGAGGGGCTCGGCCTCGTCGATCTGCAGGGGCTCGATGTCGATCAGTTCGCCGTAGTTCAGGTCCGAGAGGTCGTGGCCCTCGCGGATCTTCTGCTGGAACATCGAGAGCTGTTCCGCGTTGGCGGTCTTGCGGATGACGATGCCCTCACGCTTGGCGTAGTCGATGCTGACATACGCGTCCTCGGCGACGATGCGGATCTTGCGCTCGGTCTTCATCGCGAGGCGCGACGCGGTGATGTTCGCGACGCACACGCCGCGGGGCGTGTCGAACTCGAGGCGCGCGTTGCAGACATCCTCGTGGGGCGTGATGACCGACACCGCCGCGGCCCGGACCTCGCGCGGCTCGCGCCCCCCCACCAGCATCAGCACCACGTCCAGGTCGTGGATCATCATGTCGAGCACGACGCCGACATCGACCGAGCGGAAGGTCATCGGGCTGACGCGGTGGATCTCGATGAACCGCGGCGCGATCTCGGCGGCGCCCGATTCCTTGAGCTTGCGCAGCGCGACCACCGCCGGGTTGTAGCGCTCGATGTGCCCGACCTGCAGCGTCGCGCCGGACTTCGACGCCAGGAACGCGATCTTCTCGGCTTCCTCGACCGTGTTCGCGAGGGGCTTCTCGATGAGGCACGCGACGCCGGCGTTCAGCAGCGGCGTGGCGGCGGCCAGGTGCGCCGTCGTCGGGACCGCGATGCTGACCGCGTCGACGCCCAGCTCGAGGAGCTGCTCGACGGAATCGAGGGACGCGCCGCCGTGCTTGGCGACGATCTCGTCGCGCCGGGCGCGGTCGCGATCGACGACGCCGACGAGGGTGGCGCCGGGCAGTTCGGTGTAGACGCGCGCGTGGTGGCGGCCCATTCGACCCACGCCCACGACGCCGCAACGGATGACCTTCTCGCTCATGACGCGAGTGTAGGGCGTCGGGGCCTCACGGCTTGGGACGGGGGGTTGGATGGGCGTCGGGCCCGCGCGGGGCGACGCCGACCTTGCGGACGCCGGGGGCCGGTTCGTCGACGTGTCGGCGCACCGCGTCGATCCGCTGGTCGTACTCCTCCTTCTCGCGGCGCATCTTTTCGAGCATGCGCTGGTCGCGCTCCTCGCGGATGCGGTGGTTCTCTTTGGCGGCCCAGCCGGCCATCGCGAGCTGCCCGATCGAGAAGAACTGGACGCCCAGACCGCCCAGGAAACCGACCCAGAAGACCGCGATCCCGAGCCAGAGCATGAACGGGATGACCCCGGCGAAACTCGGCCAGCCCGGGGGCGTGAGGCCGGTCACCACGATGAGCGCGCCGAACACGCCGATGGACCACGCGCTCGTTCGCATGCGCCAGCTCAGCTCCGTATCGGGAACCCAGTCGGCGTAGCAGGACAGCAGCACCGCGGACGGGACGAGCCCGACAAACGCGACCAGCGCCGAGATCGCCGAGATCGTCGCGATCACGACCACCCATAGGGGCATGCCTGCGCCGGGGCCGGGCGTTGGCGCGCTCATCGTGAGCACGAGCAGGAGCGCCGCGGCGAGCACCCACGCCCCCTGCGTGCCCCACGACGCGACGCGCAGCCTGTACCACTCGCGACGGCGCGGCTCGTCGGCGTCGGGCGGATCGGGCCTCGGCAGCGTCGTCACCACGAACCCGCCGACCCACGCGAGCGAGCCGAAGAGAAACACCAGGGTGTAAAAGGTGTCGGAGGGCGTCGGGATCTGCAGCTGCGGCCCGACGATCGCGTTCGGACCCGATTGCCCGTAGAAACCAAACACCGAGTTCATGACCGCTAGCGTCAAGGCCGTGAACAACCCGAAGATGATGCAGGCGAGCCCGACGAACGCCGCGCTGATGGCGACCGTGAACCGCAGCAGGTACGCGCGGGGCGCATCGACGAGCGTGTCCTCGAGCATGCGCTTCTGCGGCACGCTGATGGCCCGCCCGCACTCCGGGCAGACGCCGCCCACGGTGAGCCCCTTGAGGTTGTAGCCGCACTTGGGGCAGGGCTTGTCCTGCTCGATGGTGCGCGGCGTGTTGAGCAGTCCCTGCGCCGCGAGGTAGCGTGGGTCGTTGAAGGCGCTCATGCGTGGACCTCCGCTTGAGGCGGGTGTGGAACAGGCGCATCCGCACGCGCGCGTTCGCCGATGCGACGCTCCCTTCGGATGAGCAGACGCAGCCGGTCGGAGACGCCGATGAACGAGATGTACGCCGTGAACCACGCGAGGCCGGCGCCGAGCGCTGCGAGGCCCGATACCGCCCCGAACACGCCCTGAGGACCTGGGTTGGAAAGCAGCGTGAGACTTCCGAAGATCACTATCGCGAGCGTCAGCCCGACGGCGACGAGCAGCACCACCAGCGCCGATGTCGCCGCGGCGCCGCCACGCTTCCCCCTGCGCACGCCGAGCCGCATGAGCGAGCGAATATGGAGCAGGCCCACGACGGCGCACACGAAGGTCGCCAGCGAGGCCGCGGCCTGCATGGCAAAGGCTGTCGTGACAGATGGCACGGCGGGGTTTGGGCCCGTTGTGCCGGAATACACGGCGAAGGAAAGGGCAGACGAAGCGATCCAGCACGCGCCGGCCAGCACCGTCGTCAGCCGGAACGCGCGAGAGAGGGGCGTCGGCGGGCGCAGCGCGTGCGCGCCGCGCAGTGGCGTGGTGATTCGCCACACGCCCAACCCCAGGAGCAACCAACCCACGATGTGGATCACCATCATCGCCGCGCGGCCTTGCACCATGGCAAACCCCAGCAGGATGGAGCCGAAGCAGGGTCCGAAGACCGGGAGCACGATCCCCAGCGTGGTGAGCAGCGCGCCCGTCTGGAGCGTCTTGAGCGTCTCGACGGGCTGCATGCGCAGGAGCGACGGGTCGAGGGAGCGACCGACGCCGAGTCTGCACTCAGGGCACACGCCGCCGTGTCGAGCGCCGAGCAGCGAGTAGCCGCACCGCACGCAGGGCCATGGCTGTGCGACGAACTCGCTGCCGGGCTGAACGATGCGCGGCGTGGCGCACTCGGGGCAGATCGGCGCGTCGATGCCCGTGAGGTCGTAGCCGCAGACGAGACAGGGAGGACTGGAGTACGGCGCGACGGTCATGGCGCGACCGCTCCGATCTGCGCCGATTCGCGGCGTGCTCGCGCGAGTTCCTTCCGGATCTGCGAGACCGACGACGCGAACTTCGCGTACGCGACGACCCAGAGAATCAGGAGCGTCAGCGCCGACACCCCCACCAGCAACACCCCGCCGAACAGGCAGACCCCCACGATGCCGGCGGCGACGCCGGCCGAGATCCACCCGCTGGCGAAGTACAACCCGGCGAACACCACGACGCCGATCGCGAAGGAGCCGACCACGAGATACACGGAGAACCGAGCGACATTCCTCGCGATCCGGCTGGTCCCGGGGTCGGGGACGCGTCGGGAGAGGGCGCCGAGGTACACGGACGAGAAGACGAATCGGAGGAACTCGCCCGCCGTCGCGAGCACTCCGAGGATCGACATCGCGATCATCGTGCCGCCGTAGAGCATCGCCGCAGATGCGGATGTCGCGTTCGGGTCGAAGATGGTGCTCGTGTTTGGATCGAGCACGAAGTACATGCCCAGCGCGAGGTTCCCCATCGCGATCACGAGCAGGATGACCGTGAGCGTTCGGACCGCGACGCGTGCGCCGTTGCGCGACCACTCGGCCGGGACGGTCCCGGCCAGGGGCGTCGTCACGCCCCAGTGCCCCCACGCGATGGTGGCGTGCATGCCAAGCCCGACCAGACTCAGCACGGCGCTCATGATCGCGAGCGCCGTGGTGTTCACGCCCCCGGAGCCGCGCATCAGCAGCAGGCCCGGCGCGACGCTGCCCACGCCCCCGAACACGAGTTGCACGCCCACGCCGATGAGCATGGCGAGCGTGCCGCGCTGGAGCCGGCGCAGGGTGTGCTCCGGCTGGCTGGAGAGCAGGAGTTGGCGTGTGTGCGAGATCTCCGCGGCGCACTCTGGGCAGCGCGCATCGGCGGGGATTCCCGAGAGGTCGTAGGCGCACAGCAGACATCGCATGCCGCGCGGATTCAGGATTGTGCGAGACACGGAGGGGTCGGGCGCATCCCCGGCCAATTCCCCGCCCTCGGAGTGGGCCTCTGCCATGCCACCACCATACCGGAGTCGTCAAGGCCGCGACTGGGACCGGCTGCGCGCTGTCGGCGCCGCTCCGGAGAGGGACCGGGGGTCACGGGAGCGTTGGGGTTCCGGGGGCGCCGGGGGCTGCTGGGGCTGCTGGGGCGCCGGAAGTGAGGAGTCCGTCGCGAGACAGGGCGAGCGCGAGTTTGCTGCGTAGCCGGACCGCGTTGATGAGCCGCAGATACCAGAAGAACCCCACGAGTGTGCACAGCCCGATGACCAAGAGGACCAGGATGCCGATGGACCTGAGTGGGTCGCTGTCGAGCACGGCCAGGATGAAGGCCGCGAAGCCGACGACGGGGAGAGAGGCGGCGAAGAGCAGCAGATTGCGCGATGACCGGCGGTGCTTCGCGATCCCGAGGCGCTCGCCGAGGCGACCGATGAGGATCGTGCCGGCTACGAAACGGACACAGAACGCGATGAGCATCGCGAGCGTCGGCAGCAGGTGAACCCAGAGCAGCGTTTCGGCCCAGAGGGGGTACGGCGAGTCGTCATAATCGAGCCAGTCCGTGTATGCCGTGACGTAATCGCTGATCGGCTCAAGCGGGAGCGTGATCGCGTGCACGACGAGCGTGACGACGATGATCTTCGCGAGCAGCGGGTCCGGGTGCACGCGCGAATCCGCGGCGGATCGCTCGGATCGGACGATGTCTCTCCAGCCGAGCACCGCGAGGAGCCCGCACGCCGTGGTGATCACCCCGAGGCCAGCGTGGATGAGCGCGTAGTTCGTTGCTGTGAGGGTCGTCAGCCAGTGCTCGTCCCAGTTGCGCAACAGGCCGCGGGTGATTGAATGAAAAACCAAAGCAAGGGCGAGCGCGGCGACCAGGCGCGTCGCTCCGCGTTTGAGACGGGCGAGCGCAGCCGGGTCGACCCCGTGCAGGGCCTCGATGTTGTCAGCAGGAATCGTCGCGTTGCGCATAGCGTGAAGATAGCAGGGCCGGTCGGTTTCACCAGCCCCGGAGAGCGACGGAACGGTTCAGATCACGGCGCGCTGGCCCCGCCCCGCGCTTCAGGGCGAGTCGGCGGGCTGCGCTCCCCCGCTGTGCATCTTGCAGTGCTTCCGGAGGGTGTCGAAAGTCCCGACATACCGGGCGATCGTCAGAAGGCCGAGGATCAGCCCGAGAAGGGCGCAGACACCCATGACGAAAATCGCGGCCATCTCCGCGCCCGGCATGGCGACCGACGCCACGAGCAGAGCGATCGCCGCGATCAATGCCACGCCATAGACGCAGGCCGTTCCGATGGCGAGGCGGATCACCGACTTCGACCTGGTTCTCATCCCGGGAACCCCGATGCGCTCGCCGAGTCTGCCGATGAACATCAGGCCGACGAAGAACCGGACGATCATCGCCACGCCCGCCACCATCCCGACGAGCCCGGTGAGCATCGTGAGCAAGACGGCCCACACAGCCGGCTCAGCGCTGTTCTCGGTGTGCCACAGCAGCGTGGCCGACGAGAACTGCTGAATCGGCGTGACACACAGGCCGATCGCGCTGATGATCACGGTCACGCGCACGGCCGTCCGTCGGCCCGGGTCGGGGTCGGGGCGGTCTGGCGTGAAGGACTCGCGCTCCGCGTTGAGGATACGCCACCAGCCAAGGAGCCCGATCGCCGCGACAGCCATCATCCCGAGCCCTACGGCGGCGTGAAGCGCAGCGAACGTAAGAGAATCCGTATCCGCTACGAGGGATTCCTCGTAGAACCCCCGGGCGAGCCCTATCACGAGCCCCGCGAGGATAGACAACAGGAGACCGACTTCGACGAGGAAGGCCCCGTTTCGCAGTCGCGCAAGGACGCGGGCGTCGATCGGTTGCGACTCGAGCGCGGGCCCGCCGGGATGCCGGTGGTGTTGCATCCCGAGCAGACTACAGCGATTGCGCCCGGACTCCAAGGGGCGATGTTGGAGTTATGCCCCGACCGGCTCGCGGCAGGCCTCGACGGCGGCGCGGAACATCGCGAGGCCGGGGGTGTCGCCCCGCCGCGAAGACGGCTCGAGGCGCGTCCAGAACGGGTGGTGCGTCCACTGGGTGTAGCGCTCGGGGTGGGGCATGAGCCCGAAGATGCGCCCGGAGGGGTCGCAGATCCCGGCGATGCGGCCCTCGCTGCCGTTGAGGTTGTCGTGCTTGGCGTAGCGCAGGGCGACCTGGCCCTGGCGCTCGAGGGCGTGAAGGGTGTCGGGGGAGTCGGCGACGAAGCGCCCCTCGCCGTGCGCGATGGGGAGCATCATGGCGTCGCCCGCGAAGCGCTCGTCGAGGAGGGGGCGTGTCCACACGCACCGGCTGTCCTGCTCGGCCTCGACGCGCACCCAGCGGTCCATGAAGCGTGCGTGCTGGTTGTCGGCGAGCGCGACGCGCTGCGCCGGCGCACGCTCGGGCCACCCCTCGCCCCGCTCGGGGCCGGGCAGCAGCCCGACCTGCACCATGACCTGGAAGCCGTTGCACGCGCCGATCATCGGGCAGCCCCGCTCGGCGGCGGCTCGCAGCGCGGGCCAGAGGCGCTCGCGCAGTTTGACGGCGAACACGCGCCCCGACGCGATGTCGTCGCCGTAGGAGAACCCGCCCGGGAAACCGATCAGGTCGGCGTCCTCCAGGCGCGCCGGCTCGTCGATCACGCGGTCGAGGTGGAGCAGGTCCACGCGGGCCCCGGCGAGCTCGAAGGCGCGAACCATCTCGGCGTCGCAATTCGTACCGGCGGCTCGGAGGACGACGGCGCGGGGCGTGGGGTTGCTCATCGCTGCATTGTTGGACGCCGGCGCGCCGGTTTCACGCGCCGCCCGACTGATCGCCCGAGGGGGCCATCGCGCCCGGGGCGATCCCGCCGCCCACGCGACCGACCTGCGTCGAGTCAACAAGCAGGATGAACCGGCAGTCAGACTCGTGGAGGGCCTCGTAGACCTGCGGCTTATCGCCCAGGAAGGTCACCGAGTCGCCGCGCTGCAGGAGCGCCTCTTCGGGCCCGACGACCAGACGCAGGGCACCCTCGAGCACCGTGACGTGCTGCATCGAGCCGGGCATATCGGCACGCCAATCGATGCGAGCTCCGGCGGGCATCTTGTACATCACCAGTTCGATGCCTCGCCGCACCAGCTGGGGCGAGAGCAGGTGACGCTCCGATCCGCTGCCGGCGTCGATCATGACGCGCCGTTCGGCCCTCCGGATGGGCTCGAGCTGGGGGCTGGGCTCGACGCCCAGCAGGTCGGAGATGGTGCACTCGAGCCCCAGGGCGATCTGGTGGAGGATCCGGATGGTGGGATTCTTCTTGCCGCACTCAACGTCGGAGAGCATGCCCTTGCTGACGCCGGAGCGTTCGGAGAGCTGGGAGAGGGTCAGGTTCAGCACCTGACGCCGGGCGGCGATCTGGGGAGCCACTTCCATCGTCACGATCCTTCCAGGCGATCCCGCCCCCCCGGTTCGCGGAAAATTCTCTATGGCGAACTAGAACTCCGATTGAGAACGACCGTATACTATAGTGAACATCGGCCCGCGGACGCAAGCACAGAAGCGCCCAAGGCCGGAAAGGAGTTCGCTATGGCGAAGTTTGCCCACTGCGGATGCCACACCAGCGCTCAGGACCGCCAGATGGCGGGGTTCTGGGGCGTGCTGGGCGTCCTGACCTCGGTGGCGTTCATCGTCGGCGTGATTCTGCTGTAAGCCGACCGGCGGGCCTCGATCGACGGTTTCTCGACCGCCCGCCCGGAACGCAAACACCCCAAGAAACCTCCGGAATCCCGGGACACCGGGCCACCGAATTCCCTCTCCCTTTCCGACGAGCCGACCTCGGCGCGCAAGCGTTGTCTCGGCTTCCTCCAAGGCGGGTGGACGCTCCGCGATGAGCGCCCGCCCGCCTTTTTCGTTCTCGGACGCTCACCAGTCCAGCGCGCCGAGCCACACGTCGCGAAGGTCGCGGACCGAAACCTTCAGCCCGGCGCCCCCACCACTGCCCGACACGACCAGCTCGCCTTCGTCGGTGGTCTGCCCGATCACCGCGTGGCGCACGCCGCCCAGGCCCCGCAGCGCGTCCTCGAGACGGTTGTGGGGCACTTCGAGCACGTACCGGCTCGGGGCTTCGCTGAACATCGCCGCGACCGGCGTGATCGGCGCGCGGTCCCGTGTCAGCGTCGCGAGACGCGCGAGATCGATCGTCGCCCCCAGCGCGTGCCTGCCCTCGGCATCGGCTGAGCCGATCAGCATCTCGGCGATCGCGACGAGCGCCCCACCATCGGACACGTCGTGCGCCGCCGCGACGATCCCCTCGGCGATCAGTTTCGCGACGGCGTGCGCGTTCGCCGGGCCCTCGCGCAGACAGGTCGTCGGGATGTTCGCGTCGTGCACGCCCACGCCCAGGCGCGCGAGGTGGCTGCCGCCCATTGCGTCGGTCGCGACGCCAACCAACACGATCGCGTTGCCGGCTCGCTTCATGTCGCTCGTGACGCACCGGTCGATGTGGTTCACGATCCCCAGCCCGGTGATGAGCAGCGTGGGCGGGATCTCGATCGTGCGACCGTCCTCGGTCGTGAACTGGTTGTTCAGCGAGTCCTTGCCCGACACGAACGGCGTGCGGTACGCCTTCGCGCCGTCGTAACAGCCCTCCGACGCGCGCACCAGCGAGCCAAGGTTCTCCGGCTTGCGGCAGCTTGGCCAGCAGAAATTGTCGAGGATCGCGATGCGCGACGGATCGGCGCCCACGCACACGAGGTTGCGCACGCACTCGTCGATGCCGGC
The DNA here is from genome assembly GCA_019636675.1 of Phycisphaeraceae bacterium. Lineage (NCBI taxonomy): Bacteria > Pseudomonadati > Planctomycetota > Phycisphaerae > Phycisphaerales > Phycisphaeraceae > Phycisphaeraceae bacterium. The sequence continues at coordinate 721,036 of JAHBXC010000002.1, read as the reverse complement.
GAGCGCCATCTCGTACGGATCGCCCCCGATCGCCGGGTCGCCCACCCCAACCGCGAGGCCGCAGCCGATCGCGGCGGCGCGCGTCGAGCCGGGCGTCGGCTGGAGCACGCTGGCGTCGCCGGGGCCCTCGCCAGCCGGGCCGACGAGCGGGCGGACGATCGTCCTGCCCTGCACCTCGTGGTCGTACTGGCGGACGATCCAGCGCTTGCTCGCGATGTTGGGGTGCGCGAGCAGCTTCAGCAGCGCGTCGCCCGCGTCAAACTTCGCGGCGCCTTCGCGCTGCTTCGCCGGCGTGGGCGTCCAGCTCGCGATGCGCGTGGGGGTCGGGATGCCGTCATGCAGGAGCGACATCGAGAGTCGACCGACCTCGGTCCCGTGGTATCGCAGGACGAGCTCGCGGTTGGGCGTGCCGAAGGTCCCCAGCTCCGCGAGTTCGACATGCTCTTCGTCGCAGATCGCGCGCAGGGCCGCGAGGTTCCCGCGAGGGACCGCGAGCACCATGCGCTCCTGCGCCTCGCTGACCCAGATCTCGGTGTAGGAGAGCCCGTCGTACTTCAGCGGAGCGCGTTCGAGGTGCACCTCTGCGCCGAGCGCCTCGCCCATCTCCCCCACGGCCGACGAAAAACCGCCGGCGCCGCAGTCCGTGATCGCGTGGTACAGCGGCGCGCCGCCCGGACCGGCGTCGCGTGCGCGCAGGATCGCGTCGAGCACGCGCTTCTCCTCGATCGCGTTGCCGATCTGCACCGCGTGCGAGAACTCGTCGGCGTGCGTGTCGGTGAGCTCTGCCGAAGAGAATGTCGCGCCGTGGATGCCGTCGCGCCCCGTGCGCCCGCCCAGCGCGACGATCACATCGCCCGGCTTCGCGTGCCCGCTGATCTTGTCGCGCGGCATGACGCCGACGCAGCCGCAATAGACCAGCGGGTTGCCGATGTAGCGCTCGTCGAAATACACCGCGCCGTTGACGGTCGGGATGCCCATGCGATTGCCGTAATCGCGCACGCCGGCGACCACCTGATTGAGGACTCGCCGCGGGTGCAGGCACCCGGCCGGGACATCCGTCGTGTCGGGCGGTGCGACGCAGAACACATCGGTGTTGGCGATGGGCTTGGCGCCCAGGCCCGTGCCCATGATGTCGCGGATACACCCGCCCACGCCGGTGGCCGCCCCGCCGTAGGGCTCGATCGCCGAGGGGTGGTTGTGCGTCTCGACCTTGATGCACAGCGCGTGGTCATCGTCGAAGGCCACGATGCCGGCGTTGTCGACGAAGACGCTGAGCGTCCAGTCGACGCCTTCCTTGATGAGTTCGTGCGTCGCCGCCGCGACGGTGCTCTTGAGCAGGTTGTGGATCACGACCGACCCGTCCGGCTGGCGCTCGTGCCCGGGGCGCTTCGACCAGTCGATGCGGTCGGTCTCGATCGAATCCGACGAGTAGCGGATCGTGCTCTTGAGCGTCTTGTGGACGCAGTGCTCGCTCCATGTCTGCGCGAGGGTTTCGAGCTCGACATCGGTGGGCTCGCGCCCGATCTCGCGGTAGTGCGCCTGCACCGCGTGCATCTCGTTGAGGTCGAGGAACAGGTGCCCCTCGCGCGAGAGCTTCTCGAGCGCAGCGTCGTCGAGGTCACGCATGGGTACGTGCGTGACTTTCAGGTCGTACCCGCCGCCCCTGGGGAGCGAGTCGGGGACGAACGGCTCGAAGTGCACCGCCTGGATCACCGTGTTGGCGAGCAGGCGCCTGGCCAGCGTCTCGGCGCCCTTCGCGTCGATGCCGGCCACGTCGAAACGCCAGCCGGTGGTGACGGCCAGGTCCTCGAGCCCCAGCAGCTCGCGGGCGGCGTCGCGCACCGTCTGCGCCGCCGGGTCCATCACGCCCGGGAGCGGGTGCACCTCGATGACGCGCGAGCCGGCGTTCGCCGCGGTCACGCCCAGCGTGGCGCGCTCGAGCACCGGGTCGGCGAGCAGACGCTGGGCAAGCGACTGGATCTGCGCCGAATCGAGGGCCGCTTCGATCAGATACACCTTGCTGGATCGCACCGACGAGGGCGCGAGCCCGAGCGCCGCGGCGTCTCGCTTCACGGCTTCGCCGCGCACATCGGCGCGACCCTGGGAGACGGCGACTTCGACACGATGCACGCGTGCGGTGGGGCTGGTCATCGGTGAATCGTACCCCGAAGACGCGCAAGTCCAGTGTTCGGGGGTTTCTCGCATGAATCCGGCATAATCCTGTTGCTCCCGGGCCGGATCCTGCGAATCTGGGGGTGTCGCCCCAAGGGCGTCGTCCCCGGCACAGGGACCGGACCCGCACAGGGAATCTGAGGAGTCACATCATGAAGCATTTCCCTCTCGGATGCCTGCTCGTCGTCGGATCGATCGCGTCATCCGGCGCGATCGCGCAGACGATCGTCGTCAGCGACGCGACCAACGGGCTGCCCCACCAGCTCCTGGAGTTCACCCCGGGCGCGGCGCCCATCGGGCCGCTCGGGGTTCTGCAGGGCCCGTGGGCGCCCACCTTCGATTTCGTCGACGCGGACACCGCGTACTTCCTCGCGCGCTCGCCCGACGCCCCCGGCGCAACCCCGTTCGACGGGCTGTACCGGTTCGACGCGCAGTCGGGCCTCTCCTCGCCGGTGCTCACCCTCGACACCTCGCTCGAGGCATTCGGGACCGGCTCGATCGCGCACCACAACGGCACGGTCTACTGGCTCGCGCGCCAGGCCGACGCGCGGGAATCGACGCTCTACGCCTTCGAGGGCGTCGACACCGACGCGCCGACGCTGCGAAGGATCGGCGACACCGGCGTGCGCGACCTCGCCGGACTCGCGGTGAACCCGCAGACCGGCCAGCTCTTCACCCTGCGCGATGTCCACGACCAGTTCGACGAGTTCATCGTCTGGGCGGAGGTCCGGACGCTCGACACGCTCACCGGCGCCGCGACCTTCGTCGCCGACGCGCCCTCGCTTTCCGGGCTCACGCTGGGCGGCGGCATGGACTACAGCCCCGACGGGAGCCACATCCTCCTCGCACGCAACTTCGAGGGCGCCAGCCCCGACGACTTCGTCATCCTCGACGCGTTCAACCCGCTCAACGGCACGATCGTGTTCAGCCCGACGGACCTCACGCGCAGCGGCGGGATCCTCCTGGGCGACATCGCGTACCGCGTCCCGTCGCCGGTCTCGGGCGTCGCGCTCGGCGTGATGGGCGTCGTCGCGCTCGCTCGTCGGCGTCGCTGACCACGCCGGCGCCTATCCCGTCTACACTCGCGGCGTGACCGACCCGAGCGAACCACGCCCGCATGTCCTGCTGTTCACCGACGGCGCCTGCTCCGGCAACCCCGGGCCGGGGGGCTGGGCGTACATCCTCAAGCACCCTGCGTCGGGAACAGTGCGCGAGCGGTCGGGCGCAGAGCTCGACACCACGAACAACCGCATGGAGCTCATCGCGGTCATCGAGGGCCTGCGCGCCATCAAGCGACCCTCGCGCGTCGACATCACCTCCGACAGCCAGTACGTGCTGAAGGGGCTGAAGGAGTGGCTCGACCAGTGGATCGCGCGCGGGTGGAAGACCGCGGCGAAAAAGCCCGTCAAAAACGAGGACCTCTGGCGCGACCTCGACGCGCTGCGCAAGACGCACGAGATGCGGTTCCACTGGATCAAGGGCCACAACGAACACCCCGAGAACTCTCGCTGCGACCTGCTCGCGGTCGCGGCGCGAGAGACGCTGGTGGCAGGGAACGCCTGAGAACCAGCCGGCGCGTGAAGCCGCCCGGGTCGGGAGGGGCACGGTCCGATCATCCGGAACCGGCCCCGCGACCCGCCCCGCGCACGAACCGATACAGAAGGGTGATGAACCGCCGGCTTGTCATCCGCTGCGCCGTCTCGTGCCTCGCGCTGTGCCTGGTGGCGTGGCGCCTGCCTCCGATGATCGACAAGACCTTCGCGTCCATCGACGAGCACAAGGGCACGATCTCGCTGCTGACGGGCGAGGGCGTGACAATGCCCGTCACGACGACAGGCGCGACGCACACCCATCATCCCGAGGCGGGCGTGGAGGTCTTCGCGGCCAACGGCGCCACGCTCACGCCCGAGCAGCGAGCGCGGCTCCTCGACGCCGCGAGGCGGCACGACCCGCTCGCGCAGCTCAAGGCCGCCGAGCGGGCGACGACGCCGAGCAAGCCCGCGCCGACAAACGCGCCCGAGCCGGCGAAGCAGCCGGAGGAACCCAAAGCGACTTCCTTCGAAGACGCGCTTCGCGAGCTGGGCCTGGATCCGGCGCTCCTAGACCCGAAGACGCTGGATGTCGAGACGATGCTGAAGAAGGCCCGCGAGGGAGCGTCGAAAAGACAGCCGAAGCGCTGAGCCCCCGGGAGGGATCACTCCATCCCGAGCTTCGCGCGTTTCTCGGCCCACTCCGCCTGCTCGCGCTTGTTGTCGGTCGCCAGCTCCGACGCGCCGGCGCGCAGGGCCTCGATTTCCAGTCGCGTCAGGCGGACGCTCTCCAGCTCGTAGTCGCGCCACGCCTCGACGGTCCACGGGCACATCGGCTCGATGAGCGCCAGCATCGCGCGCGAGAAATCGCGGATCTCTTTCTGCGCGTGCTCGTCGATGCGCAGCGAGAGGAAGCGCAGCAGGTTGTGCAGGTCGATCTTCCAATACCACTCGGTGTACACGCTCTGGGGCAGGCCGATGCGCGCGATCTCGCGCGCCAGGCCCTGCTCCGTGAGTTTCATGTACTCGTCGTGCAGTCTTTCAGCGCGATCGAGGTAGCCCAGGAAGGCCTCGGCCGTCGCATCGTCGATCAGTTCGTCGCGCCCCTGCCGGTTGGTCTTGCTCTGCTGGCGGATATCGTCGCGCGAGGGGCGATAGAAACGGTCGGGCACGATCGAGTAGCGCGCCGAGTACTCGTTCACGTTCGCGGTGCGGTGCCTGATCCACTGGCGCGCCACGAAGATCGGCATGCGCACGTGGAACTTGAACTCGACCATCTCGAAGGGCGTCGTGTGCCGGTGACGCAGGAGGTAGCGGATGAGCCCGCGATCCTCGTTCACCTTCTTGGTGCCGGCGCCGTAGGACACGCGCGCCGCCTGGACGATCGCCTGGTCGGCGGTGTGGCCCTGCGGGACGAGCCGGGGCATGACATCGATGATGGCGCAGAGCCCGTGGTCGTGGACAGTGACATCGAGCCGGGCGGCGCCGCCCATGAGGTCGGACCACTGCTGGTCTTGCTCGAGTTCGACGCGTGTGATCTGGACGCCAGCGGTCATGGCCGCGCCTCCGTGCTGCTTGAGTTCGACGCCTTCCATCGGTGGGGTCCCTCCATGGTCACAGGGGCCAGCGTAGGGGGTCGGTCGTGATTCTGCATCGCCCAAAGGGACAAGGACTTGCCGGATGCCGCCCAGCGGCCGGGGCCTTGGGGTATCCCTCCCCACCATCGGGGCTCTTTTCAGCCAATGAAATCTCTGGTACGCTGCGCGTGTTCAGCCGGCCTCCGGGCCCGTTCGGCCGGTCCTGTGACATTTCGTCCTTCGTTTTGGAGAGAGTTCCTTGCTCAAGAATCGCACCAAGACCGTGCTCGTTCTGACTGTTCTCGCTGGCGCCGCTTCGGGCACTGCCCTCGCCGGCGACCCCTGCCCCACCTGGAATCGCGCCTACGGCGTGCCCGGCGCACTGGGCGGCTCCGTCTCGAACGCGATCGTCTATAACGGCCAGCTCTTCGCGGGCGGCGGGTTCACCTCGCTGCAGGGCGTCAGCGCCGGCGGCGTGGGTCGAATCAACCTGACCACGAACGCCGCGTCGAACGTCGGCGGCATGTCCATCATCGACGGCTTCGTCTCCGCCTTCGCCGTCTTCAACCCCGGCGACGGCGAGAAGCTCTACATCGGCGGCGCCTACAACGGCATCCGCATCAACGGCATCGACGTGCCCGACTCCAAGTCGCTTGTGTCGTGGGACGGCTCGTCGATCCAGACCGTTCCCAACACTCCCTACACCTCGACCTTCGACTTCATCCAGGCGATGACCGTGTGGAACGGCAAGCTCGTCACCGGCGGCACCGCCGGCAACGACGGGCTCAACCAGAAGCCGGGTCTGTGGCTGTGGGACGGCGCGAACTACGAGTTCTACTCGCAGGGCTGGGCCGGACAGGTCGCGCCCGTCATCCTCGCGCTCGAGTCCTTCCAGGGCGACCTCTACGTCGCCGGACGGTTCGATACCTACGACTCCGATCTGAACGACCCGAACAACCCGCTCGTGGTTTCCAAGCACATCATGCGTTTCGACGGCACCGACTTCCACGGCGTGGGCGGCGGCGTGTTCCGCGCCACCAGCCCCGTCTCGCAGGTCCTCGCGATGAAGGCCTTCGACGACGGCAGCGGCGAGAAGCTCTTCATCGGCGGGCGCTTCGACCGCTTCGGCGCCTCGCCCGGCACGCCCTCCTTCGCTGTCGTCCGCTGGGACGGCACGCAGTTCCTCGAGACCCCCGGCTTCGCGCAGGCCGGTCGCGAGATCCGTCGGTTCGGCGTCTATAACGGCGAGCTCTACGCCGTCGGCAACTTCGAGTCGACCGACGCCGGCGGCACGATGCCGATGCGCAAGTTCGCGAAGTGGACCGGCAGCGGCTGGGAAGAAGTCGGCGACGGCTTCGGCGCCGGCGCTGGCACCGACAACCCCAACGCGATCGCAGTCGGCGAGGGACGCATGTTCATCACCGGCTCGTTCAACAGCGTCGGCAACGGGACGGGCCCGGGCGCCGGCCCCGTCAGCAACATCGCCGAGTGGGTCGGCATCTGCTCGGTCGACTGCCCCGGCGACACCAACGGCGACGGCGTCGTCAACTTCTCCGACCTCAATGTCGTGCTCTCGCAGTTCGGCCAGACGGGCGCCGGCCTCGACGGCGACCTGAACGACGACGGCGTCGTCAACTTCTCCGACCTCAACGAGGTCCTCAGCAACTTCGGCTCGACCTGCAACTGACCGGATACACCCCGTCGCCACGCGACGGGTCTCGTCGAGGGGACTGAGAGAGAACCCTCACAGCGGCCGGCGCTCCCTACGGGGCGTCGGCCGTCTTTCGTTGTACATCTCGGCTCACAACTCGGGCGCGAACCCGCGGCGCATCGTGTTCTCGGTGCAGCAGCGAGGCTCGACGAACTGGAGCAGGTATTCCGCGCCGCCGGCCTTCGACCCGACGCCCGACATGCCGAACCCGCCGAAGGGCTGTCGCCCGACGAGCGCGCCCGTGATGCCGCGGTTCAGGTAGAGATTGCCGACGCGGAAGTCCTTGCGCGCGCGTTCGAGGTTGCTGGGTTTGCGGCTGTAGACGCCGCCGGTGAGCTTGTACACGCTGCTGTTGGCGATGCGCAGGGCCTCGTCGTAGTCCTTGGCGCGAATGATCGCGAGGACGGGGCCGAAGATCTCCTCGCGCGCGAGCGCGTGGTCGGGCGGGACATCGGCGAAGATCGTCGGTCCGACGAAGGGCTTACCGACCTTCTGCTCGAGCCCCGCCGGGACGGGCGTCTCGAGCACGCAGCGCAGGTCGCGCTTGCCCCGCTCGATGTACGACCGGATCTTCTTCGCCGACTCCTCGTCGATGACGGGGCCGACGTCGGTCGCGGGGTCGAGCGGGTCGCCCACGACCAGGGCCCTGGTCGCTTCGACGATGCGCTCGACGAAGGTGTCGTAGTGCGCGTCGAGCACGATGGCGCGCGAGCACGCCGAGCACTTCTGGCCCTGGAAGCCGAAGGCGCTCTGGCGCACGCCCAGCACCGCCTCGTCGAGGTCGGCGCTCGTGTCGACGATGAGGGCGTTCTTGCCGCCCATCTCGCACACGACGCGCTTCACGAAGGGCTGGTCTTCGGGGGTCACGCCCGCTGCCTTGATGATGTCGAGCCCGACCGCCTTGCTGCCGGTGAACGCGATGAGCGCGACGCGCGGGTCGCGCACGAGGGCGGCGCCGGTGGTCTCGCCCGGCGCGGGCAGGAAGTGCAGCGCGTCGCGCGGGGCGCCGGCCTCGTGGAGGATGTCGACGAGGATCTTCGCGATGCCGGGCGTCTGCTCGGCGGGCTTGACGACGACCGTGTTGCCGGTGACGAGCGCCGCGACCGTCATGCCGCAGCAGATCGCGAGGGGGAAGTTCCACGGCGCGATGATCGCGGCCACGCCCCGGGGCTGATGCCACTGCTCGTCGAGCTCGCCGATGAATCGCCCGAGGCGCTGGCGCTCGAAGAGCGGGACGGCGAGACGCGCGTAGTACTCGCAGAAGTCGATCGCCTCGCAGACATCGGCGTCGGCCTCGCGCCAGGTCTTGCCGCTCTCGCGGATCATGACGCCGGCCAGCTCGTCGCGCCGCGAGCGCATGATGTTGGCGGCCCGGGTGAGGACCGCGGCGCGCACGCGCGGGTCCTCGTCGCGCCACGAGCGGAAGAACTCGGCGGCCTTCGCGACCGCGGCGCTCGCGTCGGCCGGGGTCTTGTCGTTGGCGACCTTCGGCACGCTCGCGCGGGCGACGGCGCTCGCGAACGCCTCGCGCTGCGAGGAATCGCTGAGGTCGCGCATCGGTTCGGTGAAGAAGGGGCGGTCGTTGCCCACCCCGGGGATCGCCGGCGTGAGGGCGTGACGCTCGGGCGCGATCAGGTACAGGTCGGGCTTGCCCCCGGGCTGCACGGAGCTGGTCTGCGAGTGACCGTTGACGGACATCCCGTTGACATGCGCCGGGATGGCGGCGGCGGATGTGTGGGGCGACGCGAGCAGGACATCGGTGGACGCGTTGTCCATGAAGCCGGCGCGCAGCCACGACTCGTTGCTGGTGTTCTCGAGCAGGCGGCGCACGAGGTAGGCCATGCCGGGGATCATCTCCCCCACCGGGACATACTCGCGCACGCGCAGGCCCATCTGCTCGGCGGCGGTCTTGAGCTGGTCCGCCATGCCGTGGAGCATCTGCAGCTCGATCGCTTCCTTCGGCAGCCCGCGGGCTTCGAGGCCGGCGACCGCCGTCGCGATGGAGCGGACATTGTGCGAGCCCAGCGCGAGTTTGACGCCGCCCTCGCCGGCGCGCCGGGGCGTCGAGTCGAGGAAGATCGTGGTCATGCGCTCGAAGCACGCGTCGGTCTCGCGCTTCGTGTTCCACACCGGGCATGGCCAGCCCATCTCCTCGGCGTGGATCGTCTCGTAATCCCAATACGCACCCTTCACGAGGCGCACTGTGACGACGCGCCCGGTGCGCTTCGACCACTCGCAGATCCGCTTCGCGTCGGCGTCGCCCGACTTCAGGTACGCCTGCATCGCGAGCCCGGCGTCGAAGTCGAACTCGTCGCAGCAGCGCATGAACAGGTCGAGCGTGAAGTCCTTGAGCGAGAACTGCTCCATGTCGAAGTTCACGAAGACATTGTTCTGCTTCGCGGCCTCGAGGATGGGGCGCAGGCGGGTCATCAGGTCGTCGAGGGCGACCTTCCCCTTGAGCGGGTCGCACTTCGGCGAGAGCGACGAGATCTTGATCGACACATTCACGCGAGGCACGGGGCCGAGGTGGTCGCGCTCCAGACGCTCCTGCGCCTTCCACGACGCGACCTCGCGCGGGAGGTTGTTGATCAGGTCGAGGTACTTGTCGCGGTACGCGTCGGCCTCGGGCGCGCTCACGCACGCCTCGCCCAGCAGGTCGACGCTGAAGGCGATGCCGTCGCTCCAGAGCTTCTTGAGCCCCGGCAGCGCGGTGGCGGCGTCGGTCCCGGCGATGAACTTGCTCGCCATGCCCTTGATCTGCGAGGACACGGTGTTGGTGAAGATGCCCTTCGCCAGGCCTCCGGCCTTGATGCCGAGGTCCATGCCCGGGGGCGGGTTGACGCCCGGCTGCGTCAGGTAATCGACGAGGTGCTCGTGCACCATGTCGGGCGTGCGCAGCGCCGGGAACGCGTCGACGAAGCGGAACAGCTGCACCTTGAAGCCCTGGTCTTTCATGGACCAGTCCATCAGTTTGTCGGACCAGAACTGCTTGCTCAGCATCCCGGCCTTGTTCGCGTTCGCGAGGGAGAGCATCTCGGCGCCGACCTGCTGGATGCGCGGCTCGAGGGCGGCGATCTGCGGCGGGGCGTGCGTGGGGGAGACCGTGGCCGCGGGCTGCGCGCGGTGAGTCGCCGCCGCCCCGCTGGGAGGTCGTGCGGTGGTGGAGGGCTTCTTTGCCTTGCGCGAGAACAGGGCCATGCGGCGGGCTTCCTTGCGACGAAACAGCGCGGGGCGTCCAGACCGGGTCGGACGCGACGGGATTCTACGCGTCCGGGAGGGCGGGCCCGGCGCCCTCCAACCCCCTACCGTTCTCCGTGAAACCCGCTTCGGGAAAGGGCAAAGCGCTGGTCGCCATGTCGGGCGGGGTGGATTCCTCCGTCGCCGCCGCGCTGCTCCTGCGCGAGGGCTACGAGGTCGTCGGCTGCTTCATGCGCCTGGGCTCGCCCGGCGAGGAACTCGACGCGATCCAGACCTTCGACGAGGCCCAGCGCGAGGCGTGCGACCCCCGGAAGGTGAAGATCGGGCATCAGGGGTGCTGCTCGGTGGGCGACGCCGCCGACGCGCGCCTCGTCGCGGCGGAACTGGGCGTGCCCTTCTATGTGTGCAACTTCAAGAAGGACTTCGGGCGCATCATCGACTATTTCGTGGACGAGTACGCGAGCGGGCGCACGCCCAACCCCTGCGTGCGCTGCAACGACTGGCTGAAGTTCGGCAAACTGCACGAGTACGCAAAGACGCTTGGGTGCGATTTCGTCGCGTCGGGCCACTACGCGCGGATCGACCGGACGGGGCCCTCGCCCCGGCTGCTGCGCGGCGTGGATCACGACAAGGACCAGTCGTATGTCTTGTTCGGGGCGCCGCGGGACCGGCTGGGCGAGATGCTGCTGCCCATCGGCGAGTTCGAGAAGGGTCGCGTGCGCGAGATGGCGCGCGGGTTCGGGCTGCCGGTGTTCGACAAGCCGGACTCGCAGGAGATCTGCTTCGTCCCGGACAACGACTACGCGTCGCTCGTCGAGAGGCGCCGCCCGGGGGAGATGCGCGAGGGCGCGATCGTCGATCCGGAGGGGCGCGTCGTCGGGAAGCACGACGGGCAGCACCGCTTCACGATCGGGCAACGCCGCGGCGTGGGCGTGGCGTTGGGCTACCCGATCTATGTCGTGAACAAGGACGCGAACACCAACACGGTGACGGTGGGCCCGGCCGAGATGCTCGAGACGAAGTCGTGCGCGGCGCGCGAGGTGAACTGGCTCGTGGACGAGCGCGAGTTCGCCGAGTGGACGGCGTGCTACGCGAAGATCCGATACAACGCCGAGCCCGTGCCGGCGCGCTGCCGCGTGGATATGGAGCGGGACCTGCTGGAGGTCGAGTTCGACGACGCGCAGCGCGCGGTGGCGCCCGGGCAGGCGGTGGTGTGCTACGACGCGGCGACAACGAGCGTGGTGCTCGGGGGCGGGTGGATTTCCTGAACTTGTCTCGGGTGGCACTGGCAAGCGATGCTTGCCAGTGGTTGCGTCACCCTTCTTCAATGTTCAAAGGGTGGCGTGGTACGGCCGCAGGCCGTGCCACGGTTCGTCGTACATTCCGCGGAGACGATTCACGCATGCCCGAGTTCGAGGCGTGGTAGGTGAAGAGCCCGGGTCAGGAATGCCCCGGGGCACCCGAGCAGGAAGGGTGAGTGCTTTACATAACTCAACCCGCTCCCAGACGGCGTTATGCGGCGGACACCCAAAAGAAAGCGCCCGCGTCGGGGGACGCGGGCGCTGGTGGGGTTCGGGATAGCCTGTGGATCAGGCGTTCATAAGGTCGGCGATGCGCTTGGCGGGGCCTTCGTTGGCGGCCTCGCCCTGGGCGGCTTCCTCGTCCTTCTTGGGGGCGCCGAGGAAGGCGGACTCGAGCTGGCCGCGGATCTTCTCCAGGGCCTTGTTCTGGATCTGGCGCACGCGCTCCTTGGTGACGCCGATGATCTGCCCGACCTGCTCGAGGGTCATGGGCTTCTCGAGTTGGCCGGACTCGAGCCCGAAGCGGTGCTCGATGACGGTGCGCTCGATGTCGGACAGGTCAGCGCGGTTCTCGGTGACGATCCGCCGGACCTCGCTGGCGGCGTCCTGCTCGAACTCGGCCCGCTTGGTCTCGAGGAAATCCGATTTCTCGAGCTTGGGGTCGAAGTCCGTGGGGAAGCGCTGACGGTACTTGCTGAGCTTCATCGCCTGGCGGGAGAACGCCTTGAGGATGGCGCGGCAGGCGTAGGTGCTGAACTTGAAGCCACGACCGGCATCGAACTTATCGACGGCGCGGAGGAGGGCCATGTTGCCCTCGGAGACCAGGTCCGCGAAGTCGACCTCGGACATGCGGGTGCGCTTGGCCATCGCGAGCACGAGCGCGAGGTTCGTGTTGGCGATCTGCTCGCGCAGACGCTCTGCGACGCGCTTCCAGCGGAGCAGATCGTCGATCTGCTCGTCGGTGGGCTGCTGGTCGGGGCGTGCCCAGACGACCTTCTGGATCTCGCTGATGCAGTGGCGGGCGTAGTTGTACTGGAGGAACAGCACCCGCTCCTCGGCGGCGGTCAGGATGACCTGCTCGCTGTGGCGCTGCTCGCGCTCACGCTCGCGGAGGCGCGTGGGGGTGATGTCGTCCATGACGGGGTGGTACCACGACGTGTCCGGCTTGCGGATATCGGGGGCCTCGTCGTAGATCTTGCGCTCGGCGCCCTCCTCGTAGAAGGCGGGGTTGTCGATGTAGTCCTGCTCTTTGGTGAGCATGTGGTGGAGGGTGCGCTCGTCCTCGGGGCTGAGCCGACGGCGGCTGGCGCGCGAACCGTCCGTGAGCGCGCTGCCGCGACGATGGCGGGCCTGCGCGAGCGGAGAGACGGATTGTGGCGTGTGCTGGACCATCGAGTGCTCTTTGAGAAACCTTCGCGAAAGTGAACGCGGCGGATGCCGCGATGGAGGCAATACTTGAGCCCCGGAGCCGGTTATACGCTCGACTCAGGGGTAGCGTTTCAACAGGTTGAGACGATCTTGCCCGCCGATCGGTTCCGAGGGATTCGGGCCCGTCGAGCGGGAGTCGTGCGCGGGTGCGGATCTCGTTTGGACGCCGCGCTGCACATCCGCCGGGCTCGGCGATCAGGCGACGACCCGCAGGCATCCGTGCCGCGGGCAGAACAGGCAGTACGGGGAAACCCCGGGTGGAGTTCCCTCGCTGCTTTCGTCAATGTAAACAGTTTTTTCGGGAACGCAAGCCGATTCCCTGCACATCTTCCCAGACCTTCCAGAAATCCCCGTTTCCGGCTGCTCCCAGCCCCGAGGTTCTGGGTCTGTGTGCCCGGTTTCACCCCCCGACCCGGACTGGACTCATCCCTGAGCACGACCCTTCTTGGGATTCGCGCTACCGTGTTTCCGGACCGTCCGGGCCTCTCCGGCCGGCCCCCACACCCCCCACCCACCCCCAGGAGGAGACCCCATGGCCTTCACCCTGCCCGACCTTCCCTATCCAGCCGACGCGCTCGAGCCCCACATCGACGCCCGGACCATGCAGATCCATCGCGAGAAGCACCACAACGCCTATGTCACCAATGCGAACAAGGCCCTCGAGGGCACGAAGTTCGCCGACATGCCTGTCGAGGAGGTCATCAAGCACCTGAACGACATCCCGGCCGAGAAGCGCACCGCCGTGCGTAACAACGCCGGGGGGCACGCGAACCACTCCCTGTTCTGGCAGATCATGGCCCCGGCCGGTCGCGAGGGCGGGGGCGGCCCGACGGGCGCGCTCCTCGGCGCAATCGACGAGGCGTTCGGCTCGTTCGACGCCTTCCAGAAGAAGTTCGCCGACGCCGCCGCCACGCGCTTCGGCTCGGGCTGGGCGTGGCTCGTCGTGAAGAACGGCAAGCTCGAGGTCTGCTCGACCCCCAACCAGGACAACCCGCTCATGGGCGAGTCGATCGCCGGCTGCTCGGGCACGCCCATCCTCGGGCTCGATGTCTGGGAGCACGCGTACTACCTGCACTACCAGAACCGTCGCCCCGACTATGTCGGCGCGTGGTGGAACGTCGTGAACTGGCCGAAGGTCGCCGAGCTGTTCAGCAAGGCGAAGTGACGCGCACACGCGCCGCGTCGACCTCGACGCGCACGCCCGCCGGCCACTGAAACTCCCGTCGCTCCCCCGAGCGCGAACGGATGAACACCACCGCCTGGTCGACCACGCGTCGCGCCAGGCGGTCGTTCTTTCCGCCCCCGCTCGCCGCGGCAAACGCACGCCGCAGCCCCTCCCCCACCACCACCGACGGCAACCCGCGCAGCCGGTCGCGCTCCCACTCGGCGCAGTCGCCGAACGCGTCGCGCACCTGCGCGTCGAGCAACTCGGACACGCCCCGCAGCAGGTCCGAGGCGTTCCCGGCCCTCGACGCGGCGCCGGGGCGGATGCGCTCCAGCAGCGGCAGGACCTCGTGGCGGATCGCGCCCCGTGCGCGCGTCGTGTCGAGATTGGTCCGGTCTTCGCGCCACACGATCCCGGCCAGTGCGCACAGACGCTCCGAGTCTGCTCGCGTCACACGCAGCATCGGGCGGATGAGCCGCGTCTCGCCCTCGAGCGTGCGCCGCTCACGCATGCCAGCAAGGGCGCCCGGACCCGCGCCGCGCAGCAGCGCGAGCAGCATCGTCTCGAGCTGGTCCTGCGCGTGGTGCCCGGTGGCGACGCACGAGCACCCCCGCTCGCGCGCCAGCCGGGCGAGCTCCGCGTAGCGCAGGCGCCTGGCGCCAGCCTCCGCGTTGCCGCGAGAAGGCACGCGCACCGACGCTTCGACGAACTCGACGCCCAGCGACGACGCCAGCTCGCGCACAAAGTCGCGATCGCCGGACGCCTCCTCGCGAGAACGCATGTCGTGCAGCACGTGCGCGACCACGAGCGAATCGGCGCCCCTCGACGCCAGAGCCGCCACGAGCGCGCTGGAGTCGGCCCCCCCCGAGCACGCCGCCAGCGTGCGGCGCGTCGGCAGGTCGCCCGTGAGCGAGCGCCAGCGCCGGAGAATGGCGCGGCACGCCGGGTCGCGGCGCAGGGCGTCGAGGCGTCGGCCCCCCGGGTCCGGCTCCGGCGTTGCGTCGCGCGCGGCGCTTGTCGAGTCCATAGGGCGATCATACCGATAGGGTCATCGCCCACGGGCCGGTGCGCCCGTCGCGCCCATCCCCTTCCCGAACCACGACGAGGCGGAGCCCCGCGTGCCGATCCCGACGACCATCCATTGCCTGGCCGCCGCCGCACGACCGGCGGCGCTCCCGACGCCCGACTGGGCGCCCTGGGCGCTCATCGTTGCAGGCGCCGCGCTTCTCGCGATGTGGGGCTACGGCAAGAAGCGCGCGCACGCGACCATGCCCGGCTCGCCGTCGCTCGCCGACCGCCTTCTGGGGCGCGCCACGCTCGCCGGTCGCGCCGCCTCGAGCGCTGCCCCGGGGAACGACGCCCTCGTCTCCGACCTCGAAGAACTCGCCGACCAGCTCTGCGCCAGGATGGACGAACGGGCCGAGCGTCTCGAGTCCCTTCTCGCGCGCGCCGACGAGACCCTCTCGCGGCTCGAACGCGCCGAGAAGCGCCCCGCCCGCGAGGACGCGCCGCCCCCGCTCATCGAAGTCGTTCGCGCTCCCGGGCGTGCTCGCACTCCGGCCAGCGCCGAAGCCAGCGCGGACCCGCTGAGCCGCAGGGTCTACGAACTCGCCGATTCCGGGCGCGACCCCCTCGACATCGCGCGCTCGCTCGACGAGCAGGTCGGCAAGGTCCAGCTCATCCTCGCGCTGCGCGAGTCGTGAGCGCGATCACCGGTCGGTGACGCGGACCTCGATCGCCCCGCCGCTGGTCTGCACGAGCGACTCGGGCCCTTCCACCGGGAAGGCCAGGATCGTCTCCTCGACTTTGCGCGCCACGACGCGCGCCGTGCCGGGCTGGGCGTTCACCACGATGGGCGAATCCGTCGTGCGCAGGGTCAGCGTCCCGAGGAACCCCGGCCCCACCTGCAGAAACACGCCTCCCAGCTCGGTCGTCGCGCGGATCGGGCCGTTCGCCCCCGGGTTCATGCGGATATCGATCGCGGCCTTGCTCGTCGAGACATCGACCGAGCCCGACGCGTCGCGCACCATCACCATCCCGTTCGTCGTGACGCCCCGGATCGCGCCCTGCACTCTCTCAAAACTCAACACCGCGTTCGTCGTCTGCGCGTCGATCGCGCCGGCGTGGTCGGTGATCGTCACCGGGCCGTTCTCGGTGCGCACGACCGCGTCGGACCGCACCCCCACGAGTTTCACAGCGCCGCCCGTCGTGCGCACCCCCACGCGCGTCGCGCCTCGCGGCAGCTGCACCTCGAACGCGCTCGCCTCGGGCGCACGCTTCCCGTCGGGCCACTCGATCGACACCGTGAACCGGCCCTGCGAATCACCCTGCGCCGACACCCTCGCCGCGTCGCGCCGCTCGGGGCTGGTCGCGCTGATCTGCGCGCGGATCACCATCGCCTCCAGGTCGCCCTCGACCACGGAAACCGGGCCCGACGCGTCGATCAGCACCAACGCGCGGTCCGGCAGACGCGTGTCCACCACCTCGCGCCGGGTGTACAGCGGCGTCGGGCGCCCCCGGCCCGGGCTCGAGCCTCCGGCGCTCTGCTGGCCCGTCGCCGGGGCTGCCGGCGCGCCGCCGTCGGCGCTCGCGTCCTTCGTGGAGGCGCACCCGGCGACCACGCCGAGAAGCAGCGACGCGCCCAGCCCAAAGGCCGCGACGCGCCGCGTCAGGGAAGAAGCCGGGGAATCGGTCGATCTGAGAGAGAATCGCATCCGTGCACGCTCCAGTTCGCGCGAGCGACGGAGCGTCGCCCTCGCCGGTCAGTCCCCCCCCGCGTCGATCTCGACGGTGATCCGCCCGTTGCTCGTCCCGATGACGCTCGTGGGGCCGCCGCCGTTGATCTCGACCCGCGTGGGGCTCTTGAACTCCATCGTCTCGCCGCCCCGGGTCACCACGATCTTTCCGTTGCTGGTCTTCAGGTCCAGCGACGCCTTCAGCCCCTTGCCCCCTTTCAGAACCACCGATCCGTTGCTCGTCGAGACCGAGAACGGCCCCGGGTTCTCGGGGAGCAGGGTGATCTGCACCGCCCCGTTGCTGGTCCGCGCCGTCAGCGGCCCGGCGATGCGGTCGGCGATCAGGCGCCCGTTGCTCGATGTCAGGCGCGCCTCCCCCGCGATGTCGGTCGCCTCGATCCGCCCGTTCGTCGTGGTCGCGAAAAGGGCCCCGTCGTGGTCGTTCGCCATGATGCGACCGTTCGAGGTCGTCAGGCGCGCCTCGCCCGAGAGCCCGGCGATCTCGATCCTGCCGTTGGTGGACACGATCGTCGCGCCCGTCGCGTCGGGCAGCGCGATGTCGAACGAGACGCCCTCGTTGCCCTCGCGCTTGCCGTCGGGCCACTGCACGCGCAGGCGCAGCGCGCCCTCGCCGGTGCGCTCCGCGATGACCATCGTCTGCGCCAGACGCTCCTGCGTGCGCGCACGCACCTCGGCGTTGATCATCACCTCGGACAGGCCCGGGCGCGCCTTGACGACCACCGCGCCGTTCTCGGTCGCGACATCGATCGGCCCAGACCGGTGCTCGACCGACACCGAACGCGTCTCGGTCTCCAGATTGCTCGACAGGTTTACGCTGCACCCGGCCAGCGGCAGCGCGCCGAGCGCAACCGTCCCCAGAATGGCCGCCTGGATCACCGCACGCGCTGTCAGAACTCGGGTCAACCGCATGATTCGTTCTCCTGGTCTTCTTCCGTTCCCGCTTCCCTTGGGAAACCGGGACGCGCGATTCCGCGCCGCCCGTCGCGCCCCCGAACAAACCGAGACCGGAATGTATCAGATTTGAGACAGATCGGCGTCCAAAAGCACAGATTTGAGACAGCGCCCCCTCGGAGCCACGTACCGCGTCGAGAAAAGTTCGGAACCCACCAGAAAGGTATTGACAACGCACGAGGAATCCGACATCTTCTCAAGGCCAGACGCGCGACGCGTCACCGGGAGATTCCAGATGGGCCAACAGACAAGCGTTCTTTCCGCAGCCTTCCTCACCATGGTCGTCTCGACGGCGCTCGCGCCGCTCAGCCCGGCCCGCGCGGAACCCAGCCCGAACGCCAGCCCCGGCAACCTCAAGCGCATCGTCTACCGGCCCGGCGCCATCCCCCCACGCACGGGCGACCTGAACGCCGACGGATTCATCGACACGCAAGACCTGCTGCAGATGGTGCACTTCCTCAGCGCGCCGCCCCTCACACCGGACGATGCGGCGTACGCCCGCGCCGACCTGACCGGCGACGGCATGGTCGACGAGCGAGATCTGACACGCCTCCTCGAACTGCTCACCGTCGCCGCCTCACCTCGCGGGTGCCCTTCAGTCAACAACTGCTGCGCTTTTCCGATTGCCTTCGGTGGCTGCTGCGACCTCCCCGGGGAATGCATCGGCATTCCCGGCCCAGGTGGTGGCCCCGACGACCCTGAACCCCCAGAGGGCGGCGGCGGACCCGGGGGTATCGGCGGCGGCGGGGGCGGACCAGGCGACGGCGGGCCAGGGAGCATCGGTAACCCGCCCGGGGGAGGCAACGGAGGCGGCAACCCGCCCCCTCCGGAATGCGGCTTCTATATCACGGTGGCGTACCCATTCGAACCAGCCGATCCGCCCCACTCCATCCCGCAGATCCCCCGCGTCGGAGTGGGCTACATCCATCTCCGCGCAGAGTTGACGATCGGGCAGTTCGTCGCTGTCGACTGGTATCTGGTCGAGAACGGCGTGGTTCCCACTCAACCGACCCTGCCGAACTCCACGATCTTCACCATTGCCCCGGGCAGCCCGGGCCAATACGAGCTCCGCGCGAAACGTACCTGCGGCGAGAACAACTCGTTCGAGACGGGCACAACCGTCGACATCTTCTGGGCAAACCCCCACTCCGTTTCCTTCGGCGGCGGCAATCATCTCATCAAGTCGGATCCCCGCCCGGGCGTCGCCTCCTTCGAGTACGCCGCCCCCCACTGGAAGGACGATGACAACGACGGCGAGATCACACCACCGCCGCAGGGCGCCGACCGGCGATACCCGGTCGCCTACACCCGCGCCGCCACCGTGACGATCGACGAGTTCGTCCCCGTCCTGACCATGGACCACCGCTCCGACCCGCCAGCGACGATCTACTACAAGGCCATCGGCCCGGGGGGCCAGGAGTTCACCATTGGCAGAACGGACAACAGCACACCGATCACCGCCCCCGAGCCGCTCGAGAACACGATCGCGTACCACGGGAACTACCCGCTGACTTGGAAGATCTCGTTCGACGGCCAGCGTGTGTGGTACAGCATGGGTTCGACGAGCCACGAACTCTTCACGACGCTCGCCGACCCGGGCGATGTCTCGAACTTCCATAGTGTCTACCGGATTAGTTGCGAAGCCGGGGACGGCTCATCGACCGTGGGTGAAGCCCTGGCCACGATCTGGCTGCCCTTCCAGAATCGCAGCGTGACCAGCGCCTCCGGACACACCTTGGGCTACTACAGAGGCGACCCGTGCGGCTTCAATACGGCAGCCACAGATGTAGAAACGCTTCTCAGTGACACGAACGGGCAGTGTCTTGCGTGGGTTAGACTCTATAGACAGTGTCTCTCGGTGCAGGGAATCTCTTCTCACGCCATCTACGAGATCGTCCCGCTGCACCTGACCGCGGCCCTCTGGGATCACCCGCAATGCCCGGATGTCACCTTTCAAGACTCTGGCATGATCCTCGCTGATCCCGCCTTTCCGCCGGCCGGTGGATCGGGCTGCGGTCTTTATCCATTCCGGACCGAGGTCCCCTGCGAGGGCAGCGCGTGGAATGTCCACGATGTCGTCCTCGGTCCCTCCTTGCCGGGGCAGGACAACCCGACGCCGCCCGGTCATTACACACGGCATTTCGTCGTACAAGTTGGCGCTGGTGCGTGGTACGACCCGTCGTACGGTATCGGTCCGATTCTGCTCGCCAACGAGCAGATATTTGCGCTGGCTTGGAAGCACTCGCACCTAAAGGGCTTCTACACCTTTCTGCTGAATCAGGGTGATCCCGATGTGCCGTTCGCCGTGTCGAGAAAGCCTGCGCCTGCCGCACTGGATGTGCGGTGCGAACTTTGGGGGGGAGAATGACGATGCCGCAAAGACTTTGGATGCTCGTGACAACTCTGCTGATGCTCGCCGCGCCGGCGCCGGCTCTCGGATCGCTCCCCGATCCCCTTCGCGATCTCGTCGCCAGGGTGACCATGCTGCCGTCAAGCAACTCCATAAGCGGCACGCCGCTCGAACTCGTCGACCCGCTCGGCGTCGCGGCGCGGCTCAGCGAGCCCGAGATTGACCTGCTGCTCGCGTCGGACGACCCTCGCGCTCTCGGCGTCGCGATCTTTGCCCTGAGCGAGCAGCACCGCCCCGACCGCCTGCTCACGCTCTCCCACCTCCTCGACGACACCCGCCTCTCTGTGCCGCTGTGCATATCCCCGGCGATCTCAAGACGCCAGCCCTTCGTCGCGGAAGACCGTACGGTCGCCGCAACGCTCCGCGCCGCGTACAACCAGTGGTTCGGTGTGCGGATCGCCACGAGGCAGCAGTTCGCTGAACTTCTGGACGGCGTGGACCCCTGGGCGGTCTCCACCCCGTGGGTCACTCGGCTTCGTCTGACGACCGAGCCCGATCCGCTGGAGCGTCTGAAAGCCGAGATCGCGCTGCTCCCCGAGAACTTGCGGTGGCTCATCCTGATGGAGAGCTTCCACACCCAGCAGCAATACAGCCCGGACGAGGCGCGCGAGATCATCGCCCAACTCTCGCCAAACACCCGCGCCGCGATCGACGCGAAGGCGCTGCCCGTTCCCGCCATGACCCCGAATCTGCGTCAAAGCCCGGAACACCTCGAGAGCTTCTACAAGCTCCACGACATGGTGCTGGCCGGCGAGTTGATCGATGCGCCCCCTCCACGCACCGCCCTCTGGCGCCGAGCGTCGTGGACGCCGCCGGAGTGGTGGAAACGGGACAAGTGATCATTGCTATGACAGGTTCCCTGTGATCGCGAAGTCACTGACCATCCTGCTCGCGGCGGTCTCCAGCGGGTCTGCGCCGCCCACGGCGATCACCGTCGAGCCTTCCCTGCTGGCAGGCATTCCGACCAATCACCTCGTCGCTGAACGCCTTGCCGAGGTTGATCATCTTGCATGGGCTCAAATCGACGACGCCCGACGATCCGAACCGGATCGCGTCCGTGAGATGCTCCGGAGCAATGACCCCAAAGTCGTCAGTCTCGCGATCTACGCGGCGAGCGCGCAGTGCCGGCCTGACCTGTTGATCGAAGCCGTGTGGCTCATCGGCGATGCCCGGGCCGGACTTCCTCGGCTGACGCAGGAGGCGCTCCAGGGGGAGTTGGTCGTGCAGGACACGCCCACGATCGGGGAGTACTTCCGCGAGACGCTTGGGTTCTGGATGCGGGGTTTGCCGTATGAGCCGGCGGCGCTCCGTGCCGCGCTCGAAGCACGGCCCGACCCGTGGCACTATTCCTCCGCGTGGCGGGTGCGGCTGGAACGCCTCGCTTCGGAGCAACGCACGGAAGAACTCCTCGAGGCAAGGCGACACCTGCGAGAGCAGCCCGAGACTCTGCAGTGGATCGTCGCCATGAGGCCGCCACTGAACCGAGAGCGGCCCACGCTCACCGAAGACGACATCCGCGCGATCCTCTCGTCCCTCTCCCCTGAGACCAAACAGCGCATCGCCGATCGGACCATCGAACTGCCCCCGGACATCGCGACTCTCCGCGAGAAGAACCCGCAGTATCTGGAGTCGTTCTTCGCCAGGTATGAGCAGGCGGTTGCTGCGCTGGGTAGCGCGTCGCCCGAGCCAAACCGACCATGATCTCGCCGCTGGTCATCCTGTCCTTCATCATCACCGCTCCGATCGCGGATGCGCCTCTCACTGCGCTCGGGACCCCCTTCGTCAGGTTTTCGCTGGACGCGCTCGAACGCATCGATCCGGCCCAGGCCGAGCCGGTCTTCCGGGCGCGGGCCGCCTCGGTCGATGACATACGCGCCATGCTCCGGCATGACGACTCCAAGGTCGTCAGCCTCGGCATCGACGCCGCGAGTTATCGGTGTCGCCCCGATCTGCTCGTCGAAGCGTCGTGGCTCGTCGGAGACACTCGCGAGGCCCTCCCTCGCCTCGTGATCGACCCGGGCACTGGGAAGGTGTTTCCTGACCTTCCTCCGTTCCGGATCGGGCAGGAGTATGCAGGCGAACTCCTCTTCTGGTTTCACAGCCTTCCGCAGGATGATGAGCCGCTGCGTGCCGCCCTCGCTGCGAAGCCCGACCCTTGGGCGGAAGTGGGGCCCTGGCGACTCCGACTCGATGCCCTCTCGAGCGGACAACGGGCCGAGGAGCTTGCACAAGCCAAGCGCGAGTTGCAGCGAAAGCCAGAGAGTCTTCAATGGATTCTCGTCACACTTCCGCAGAGCAATCCCAAGACCCGCCCCGCGTTCACCGAAGCCGAGATCAAGGCCGTCCTCGACTCGCTCTCACCCGAGACCAAGCAGCGCATCGCCGACCGCACCATCGAACTGCCGAAGGACTACCAACTCCGACGCGAGAGCGGGGCGCGGCGCTTCTTGGAATCGTTGTTCGATCGCTACGACGAACTGACCGCCGCTCCCGCTCGTCCTGACATCCGGCCATGACCCCATGCCCTTCGATCATCCTGCTCGGCGCTCTGCTTCTTGCGCAGCCCGGGGGTCCCCTCCCGATCGGGATCCCTTGGACTGACTTCGAAGTGTCCCGTCTCAAGACCGTGAATCCCGCTATGTGGGAGCGGATCGACGCCGCACGATCCTCGACGCCCGCAGAGATCCTCAACATGCTGCGCAGTGATGACGCCGAGACGGTGAGTCTCGGCATTGATGCGGCCAGTTATCAGTGTCACCCCGACCTGCTCCTTGAAGCCAAATGGCTGGTCGAGGATCCTCGCGTGGGGTTGCCCCGTCTCGTGCTGGAGGGTCGGCACGGGCTCCTGGTTCCTCAATACAACCCTACCGTGGGCGAAGAGTACCAGATGTGCCTCACCCACTGGGTCGCGAGTCTCCCGCGCGAGCCGCGGGCGCTGCGCGCGGCCCTTGAGAATCCTCCCGACCCGTGGTTCACGGTCTCGGCGTGGCGCGTCCGCCTTGAGCGGCTTGCTCTCACCCAACGACATGACGAACTGCTCGAGGCAAGACGCCACCTTCGTGAACAGCCCGAGATTCTGCAGTGGATCGTTGCCACGATGCCGCAACCCGACCCCGAATGGTACCCCACGCTTACTGAAGACGACACCCGCGCGATCCTCTCGTCGCTCTCTCCCGAGACCAAACAGCGCATCGCCGATCGGACCATCGAACTGCCCCCGGACATCGCGCCCCAGCGCGAGAAGAACCCGAGGTATCTCGAGTCGTTCTTCACAAGATACGAGCAGGCGGTTGCTGCGCTGGACTAACCCTCGTCACTTCCCTTTCGACGCCCTCACCGCGTCGAGCGACAGCACCTCGGTGATGATCTGCGACGCGAGCAGCGCCGTGATCTGCGAGACATCGCGGTCGGGCAGCACCTCGACGATGTCCGCGCCGACGAGGTTCACGCCCACGAGCCCGCGCAGCAGCGCGAGGATCTCGCCCGAGGTGAAGCCGCCCATGCTGGGCGTGCCGGTGCCCGGGGCGAAGGCGGGGTCGACGACATCGATGTCGAAACTCAGGTACGCCTCGTCGTCGCCCAGCCGCTTCATGAACTCGCGGATCGGGGCGTCGCCCTCGCGCCGCCAGCGCTCGTAGGTGACGAGCGTGACGCCCTTCTCCTGAGCGTACCGCAGGTCGTCCTTGGTGTTGAGCGGCCCCTTCACGCCAACGGTCAGCATGCGCTTCGGATCAAGAACGCCCTCCTCGATCGCGCGGATGAAGGGGGACGCGTGGCTGTAGCGCTCGCCGAGGGTTTGATCGACGGTGTCGACATGCGAATCGAAGTGGATGAGCGCGAGCCCGCCCTTCGGCTTGCCGCGGCGCTCCCAGGTGGCGCGGATGTTGGGCAGCGCGATGGAGTGGTCGCCCCCGATCGCGAAGAGTTTCGTCTGTTTCGGGTCGCCGATGGCGCGCGCGAAGGACGCGATGACCTCGGCGTTGGTCTCGCAGTCGAAGGGCTGGACGGGCGAATCGCCGGCGTCGGCGAGACTGAATACCTCCGCGAGGTTCACATCGTGCTCGATGTGGTAGGGCTTGGCGTACTGCGACGCGTCGCGGATGGCGCGGGGGCCGAAGCGGGCGCCGGGACGGAAGGTGACGCCCGAGTCGAAGGGGGCGCCGTAGAGGGCCCAGTCCACCGGCCTGCTCTGCGGCTCGACGGCGTCGAGCAGCGGGAAGCGGCAGAACGTCGGGACCCCTGCGAAGCGGGGCGTGACACGCGCGTTGGGCAGGTTCGTGCGGAATTCGGGCATGGCGGGCGATGGTACCGCGGCGGCGCCCGCCACGCCCAGCAGACGAAAAACGGCCGGGCCGCTTGCGCAGCCCGGCCGCGTACCGTGCGCGTCCAGTGCACGGGAGATCACTGAGACATTAGCGCGTCACTTGGACCCGCCGCAGCACCCGCCGCCGCCGCAGGACATGTCCTGAGGCGCGGAAGCGGGGACCGCCGGGGCCTGCGTCGCGGCCTTGGAGGCGTCGTCGCAGCCGGTCTCGCAGCAGGACTTCGCGGCGCAGCAGCAGGCGTCGTCGCAGTTGCCGCAGTCGCAGTCGTCGCACGAGCAGCCCTTGTCGGTGCAGCACGCGTTGCAGGCGCCCGAGGACGCCTTGGCGGACGAGCCGGCGGTGAGGGTGGCGGCGCCGGCCATGAGGGCCATGGCGGCGAGGAGACCGATCGAAGCGAGCTTGATAGACATGACAGGTATCTCCATCCGGTCGCGACATCGCGCGACCGCTGTGTGTGAAACGGTGAAACTCGAAACCAACATGGTTGAGGTTGACGGAACGGCGTCATCCGGCGCGCAGCGCACGCCGGGCGGGCTTTCCGACTACACCGTCCACAGACACAGGCGGGCCTGTCGTCGTGGTCGATCAAACGTCAGCCACTCACCCGCGAGAGCCGGCGGTGGGGCTTGAGAGGTCGGTCGCGGCAGCCACTCACACTCGGCGAGCAGCACCGAAGGGGCCGCGTGCGCGAGCCCGTCGGACGCGAGGCCGAGCAGCGCCCACGACGCGGACTCGTCGCAGAGCGTGCCGCAGAGCACCATGCAGAGCGAGCAGGCGCCCTGATGGGCGTCATCGCCGGCGCAGGACGGGGCCTGCTCATCGGCGCACGAGGCGATCGCGGCGGGCTCGGCCGGTGCGCAGCACGAGGACACCAGGGGCGCGGCGGGCGCGGGGACGGGCTTGGATGGCTTGGCGGAACAGCACCCGGGGGCGTCCATCGCGAGGGCCGGCGCCGTCTCGGCGCACCCCATCACCCGGGCGGTCATCGAGGCGCAGCGGCTGGCCACCGGCCCGGGCAACGCCGCGAGGACGATGGCGATCAGCAGACTGGCGGGGAGCCACTTCACCATGACAGTGTCGTTCAGACGAGCCCGCTCGTCAAGAGTTCCTTGTCCAGAATCCGGGCGTTGTTCTCGGACCCCGGCCCGGTCAGTCGTCGAACTTCATCCCCGGGTGGACGGTGGCCGCGTCGCCCCGCTCGATCATGCAGGCGACCGGGTAGGCGCAGTAATCGAGACTGAACGCCCCCGCGGGCCGGTGGTTCCCCGAAAGGCCCAGCCCGCCGAAGGGGAGTTTGCTGCTGGCGCCGGCGGTGCCGGTGTTGATATTCACGCAGCCGGCCTTGGCCTCGCGCAGGAACTGGTCGACGGTCTCTTCGTCCCTGGTGAAAATGGCGGCGGCGAGGCCGTAGCGGGTTGTGTTGGCCTGCTCGATCGCGTCCTCGGTCGTGCCGGTGATGAGGATGCGCACGAGTGGGCCGAAGACCTCGACGTCGCAGCCGGGGTCGCGCTCGGGGTCCTCAGAGAGCGTGAAGCGGTCCACAAGGACGACGCCGGGGGTGACGTAGTGCCCGCCGGAGGGGTCGTCCATCATCGTGGGCTGGACGAGGGCGCGCCCGCCGGCGCGGACGATCTTCTGGAAGAAGTCCCCCATCGCGTCGCGCGACTGCGCGCTGATGAGCGGGCCCATGAAGACCTGCTGGCGAGAGCCGTCGAGCCCCACGCCGCGCGGATCGCCGACGATGAGACTGCTGGCGGCCTTGCAGAACGCGGCGATGAAGCGGTCGGCGATGGCCTTGTGGACGATGATGCGACGCGTGCAGGTGCATCGCTGGCCGGTGCTGACGAAGGCGCTGCGCACGCACTCGACGACCGCCTGCTTGAGGTCGCAGTCGGGCATGACGATCGCGGGGTTGTTGCCGCCCATCTCGAGCGCGACGATGCGATGGGGCCTGTCGAGGTTCGCTTCGAGAATCCTGCGCCCGACCTGCCAGCTGCCGGTGAAGAGCACGCCGTCGATGTTGTCGTGCGAGACGAGCTTGGAGGCGATGTCGGCGCCGCCCTGGACGACGTTGATGACGCCCTCGGGGAACTCGGCCTCGAGGAGCATCTCGCCGAGCATCTGGCCGGTGGCGGGTGTTTTATCGCTCGGCTTGAAGACGACGGTGTTGCCCATCGCGAGGGCCGGGACGATGTGCCCGTTGGGCAGGTGCGCCGGGAAGTTGAAGGGGCCGATGACCGCCATCACGCCGTGGGGGCGGAAGCGGCAGGCGCCTGTGCGTGTATCGGTGAGGCGCACGGCGAAGTCGGTGGCGCGTCGGAGGGCGCCGTGCTCGGTGGAGTCGAGGGTGATGTCGACCTTGGCGCCGATGACGCCGGCCTCGCCCTCGGCGTCCCACTGGGGCTTGCCGGTCTCGTCGCGGATGAGGGCGGCGAGCTCGGCCTTGCGCGAGTCGGCGATGCGCGCGAAGCGGCGCAGGATCGCGAAGCGGTCCTCGCGCGTTGTGGCGCTCCACGATTTCAGCGCGCGCTTCGCCTCGTGCACGGCGTGGTCGACGTGCTCGAGCCGGGGCGTGCCGAGCCAGATCGTCTCGCCCGGGCGCGAGGGGTTCGTCGATCGCAGCGCGTCGCCCGTGAGCGCGGTGATGCGCCCGCCCAGGATGTCGCTGGGTGGGTTGCGGAGCGATGGGTGGGTGGACAGGCCGGTGATGGTCATGGCGCTCGATTCGTCTCGGAGTCTCAGGCGGACGCGTGGTGCGGCGTGCGTGCGGCGGAGCCGCCCGAACCCCCGGAGGGTTTGAGCAGCGTGAATCCGAGCGTGGCGCCCTCGCGCGTCCCGAGGAGCTCGACGGCCCGCGCCGGCAGACGCACGCCCGTGTCGTCCTCGACGAACCCGCACAGCACGGCGCGGAACTCTTCGTGCGTGGTGTCGCGCCCGTCGACGCTCACGATGGCTTCTCCCGAGCACGCCTTGTCGTCGGCGACGCCGAGCAGGGGCTTGCGCGAGGTGGCCTTCACGACGCCGATCTCGTCGGTTTTTGCTTCGAGGTGCGGGCCGCCGTCGAAGGGGTCGATCATGTCGTGGTAGCGGAAGCCGAAGCTCTCGAGCATCTTGCGCGCCGGGACGGTCTCGACGTTCACCTCGCCCACGACACGGCGCGCCTCGGCCGGGAGCAGCGTGAGGTAGATCTCTTCGCGCGGCAGGAGCGAGGTCATGAACTCGCGCGAGCGCTGGCAGAAACGGTCGGCCTCGGCATAGCTCATGTTAATGAAGCGTCGGCCCAGCGCCTCCCAGAACTCGTTGCGCCCGTCGTCGGTGATGGGCGCCATCATCTCGGCGAGCACGCGTTCGGCGAAAAGCCGGCGGTGGAGCCCGATGTAGTGGAAGCGGACCATCGCGAGCTGCTTGCCGAGCTTGGCCTTGTGGCCGCGGAAACTGGGCTGGAGGATGAGCCCGCCGATCTCGGTCGGCCCGCTCTCGTCGAGGACGACCTGGGCTGTGACGTGGATCGCGCCGTCCTGCAGGTCGCGGCTGAAGAACTCGCGCTTGCGCAGCTTCATCGCGAGGTTGGGGTTGCCCGGCCCGCCCATGCGCGCGACGACCTGCGAGGTTCCCAGCGCGTTGCCGGTCTCGGGGTCCTCGAGGACGAACATGAACAGGGGCGACTCGTTGGAGAGCCCGGCCTGCACGCCGCCCGAGGGGCGTTTCGTCCCGGACTGCGTTTCGCCCTCGAACGAGCGACGGCTGCGCCGGATCTTCTCGGAGATGATGTCGCGGTCCGGGGGCAGGTTGATGAAGTAGACCATCTTCGCCAGCTTGAGCAGCGTGTCGAGGTCGTCGGCTTTGGCGGGTCGGATCACGAACATGGGAGCGAGTCCTTTCGCGCCGATCAGGCGGTGGCGACCTTCTCGAGCGCGCGCTCGACGATGCGGAACGCGCGGGGCCACATGTCCTCGGTCAGCACGCCCAGGGGCGGGAGCATGCGGACATGGAAGGGGCCGTGGCCGCAGTACAGAACGATCACGCCCTCGTCGTAGAGCGCCTTGCAGGTCTTCATGATCATGCTCTTCTCGCCGCCGAAGGGCGTGAAACGCATCATTCCCCCCAGCCCGCCCACGATGTCCGCGGCGCCGGGGACGGGCGGGAACCAGTTGGGGTGCTTGGCGGCGAGGTTGCGGACCTGCTCGACGAAGACCGCGTGGTGCTTGGCGTGCTTGCCGTTGGGCCCGTAGTGCCCGCCGTCGCGCAGTCGCTCGATGATGCGCCGGCCCACCGCGGCGCTCATCGTCGAGCCCAGGAAGGTGCCGGCGATCAGGCCGGGCCTGGGGTTCATGTCCTTCGTGAACAGCGTCGCGCAGAGCTGGCTCATCTTGCCGACGGTCACGACATCGATGTACTCGCCCAGCTCAAGCGTCTCGAAGCAGAACATCTGCGTGGTGCGCCCGAAGGACTGCACCTCGTCGTCCCACACGGGGATCTTGTGCGCGCGGCAGACCTCCATGAGGGCCTTGAAGAACTCGCGCGGCGCGGTGTTGAACCCGCCCTCGCCCTGCACCAGCTCCATCTCGAAGACCGCGTGCTGGTTGGGGTATCGCTTGATGTACTGCTCGAGGTGCCAGACGCACATGTCGATGTAGCGGGTCTGGCCCGAGACATCGCCGGCGCCCATGCGCCGGGCGGCGACATGGTCGTAGAAGGGCATGTAGTCGATGAGCGTCGAGAGCGGGATGCCCTCGCGCCCGGCGGCCGAGTCGCCGATCTGCGCCATCGTGACGGTGCGCCCGAGGAAGCAGTCCTGGAACGCGAGGACGCGCGGGGCGGCGCCCTTCTTCTGGAAGCAGATCTTCAGCGCGTTCTCGTTGGCCATCGCGCCCGAATTGCTGAGGAAGCAGTGCGCGAGGTTGCTCGTCTTACGCGCCTGCTCGAGGAGCAGTCGCGAGAACTCGTACGGCTCGGCGTTGGCCTGGAAGTGGCCCTGCATCGCGATGTCGTTGGTGGCGGCGGCGCGGACCGCTGTCCCGACCAGGTCGGGGTCACTGTGCCCGAAGAAGTGCACACCGATGCCCCCGAGCATGTCCATCTTGACCGAGCCGTCGAGCATCTCGACGAAGGGGCCGTTGCCGGCGCCCGAGCCCATGTAGGGCGTCATGAACTCGCGCCCGCGGTCTTCGCCGGCGCTCTTGAGGAACTGCTCGAAGTCCAGGCGGTGCTGCTCGCTGACAGGCCCGCGCACGTCGGTGATGCGCTTCTGGGCTTCACGGACCTCGCCCACGATCGCGTCGATGGCCTGCGCGATCTTCGGGCTGCTGCGCAGCTGCTGCGCCACGGTCGTCGCGGACGCGTCGCCCGCGCTGGGCTGAGCGGGCGAGGATGATGCGGTCTGAGCGGTCGTCATGGGTGTCTATCCGTTGGCGCTGGTCTTGAAGCGGTGTCACTGTCGCGCGGCGTTCAGCCCGCGGCGCGTTCCGACAGCCGGCTGACGAGCACGGCCATCAATTGGGCGCGCTCGACGAGACTGTCGAGCTCGATCCATTCGTCTGTCGTGTGCAGCCCCCCGCCGCGCACTCCCAGCGTGTCGATGCACGGGAGCCCGGCGTCCTGCAGGATGTTCCCGTCGCACACGCCGCCGGTCTTCGCGAAGGGCAGCTTCTGGCCGAGCGACTCGGCGGCTTCCCTCGCGCGCAGGGCGAGCGATTCCACATCTGGCGTCATCGGCTTGGCGGGCCGGTTGAAGCTGGTGTGCACCTTCACGCGCGGCAGCGCGTTCTCGGTTGTCTCAAGGGCGGAGAGCATCGAAGACAGTTCATCGGCAATGTTCTGGCTCGGGTACCGGACATTCCCCCAGGCGGATGCGTGCGCAGGCACGGCGTTCGTCGCGTCCCCACCCTGCACCGGTCCGATATTGATGATCCGGCCCTTCGCGACATCGGGCATCTCGGCGATCGCGACGATGGCGCGGGCCAGCGCGTTCACCGCCGACACCCCGGTCTCGAACGCGCGACCCACGTGCGCCGAACGCCCGAACGCCTCGACCATGAACTGCCCCGAGCCGAGGCGCTCGACGACCAGCTCGCCCCCCGGCAGCGCCGGCTCCATGATCAGGCCAAGGTCGTGGCGCGACGCCTGCTCGCGGATCACGCCCTCGCTGTGATAACTCCCGGTCTCTTCGTCGCTCGTCAGCACGAAGGTCCACGCGGCGCCCACGCCCTCTGCGGTGAGGGCCTCGAGCGCCGCGATGGTCGTCACCAGACCGCCCTTCATATCGACCACGCCCGGGCCGGTGGCCGACTTGCCATCGCTGGCGATGTTCATGACCTGGAACGCGCCGTCGGGGGCGAACACGGTGTCCATGTGGCCCACGAAAAGAAGCTTCGGGAGGTCGGGCGTGAGCTTCGCGCAGACCGCCGCCGGAGGGGCCTTGCCGGAAGACCCGCCCAGAAGCCACGAGGGCTTAGGATCGCCCGGGACGATCGTGACCTGCGCGCCGAGGTCGGCGAGACGCTGGGTGAGGATGCCGCGGACTTCGTCGAGTCCCGGCGCGTGGTTATGCCCGGTGGGGATCGCGACGAGGCGCCGGAGTTGCTCGATCAACTCGTCGCGCCGCTTCGCGATTCTCGCGCAGAGGCGCTGCTCGGTGGCCGTCAGCCGTGATTCCGTCACCTGAGAGGGGCGCATCCTCTGATCGTAGCGAGCGGTCCGAGAACGGCGAGGGATCCCCGGAAGATGGACCGGGGCTCGCCCGCCGGCTCACCCGCCCAGCCACTCGCCCTCGAACACGATGGTCGCCGGCCCGGTCATCTGCACCTCGCCCTCGGGCGTGCGCGCGAAATGGAGTTCTCCCCCCGGGAGCCGCACGGTCGCGGCGTCGCCCAGGATCCCCATCGCGTGCCCGGCGGCGAACGTCGCGCACGCGCCCGTGCCGCAGGCCGATGTCATGCCGGCGCCGCGCTCCCAGGTGCTGAGGAGGACGCGATCGCGGGACTCGACGA
Organism: Phycisphaeraceae bacterium; assembly: GCA_019636675.1. Taxonomy (NCBI): domain Bacteria; kingdom Pseudomonadati; phylum Planctomycetota; class Phycisphaerae; order Phycisphaerales; family Phycisphaeraceae; species Phycisphaeraceae bacterium. The sequence goes on along the minus strand of JAHBXC010000002.1, from coordinate 689,524 downwards.
ACGCGAACTGCGCGTTGACGCCGAGCGGAAAGGCCTCGTGGCGTTCGATGAGGGGGCCGTCGCGTTCGACCATGCGCGCCTCGGGCGGCGCGTCGAGGAATGCGACGAAGTGCGGGTTGCCCACGCTCACCAGCGCGCCGCGACGCCCGTGCAGCTCGACCGACGCCGGCTCGCCCGTGACGCGCGACGCGGCGCCGGGCGCGAACCCGGCTGCTTCAGCGCCGAAGCGCGGGGCGCCCATGCCGACGCGCACGCTCCCGTCGTGGAGCGCCTCGCAGCGGTAGAGCCCTCCCCTGGTCTCGACGACGAAGACGGCGAAGCCCGCGTCGCGGCTCGCGAAGAGTCGCGCCACGCAGCGGATGCCGTTGCCGCACATCTCGGCCTCGCTCCCGTCGGCGTTGAAGACGCGCATGCGCACCGCGGCGGTGGTTCGGGTCGGCGGCTCGATGGTGAGGAGCTGGTCTGCGCCGATGCCTGCGCGTCGGTCGCAGGCGGCACGGGCGAACGCGTGGAGGTCGCGCACGAGGATGGACGGGTCCTGCAGCGCGTCGAGGATGACGAAGTCGTTGCCGAGCCCATGCGCTTTGGTGAATCGCACGATGATCGCTCCTTTCAGGTCAGCGCCGAGATCGCGAACAGCGCCCCGTCGACGCAGGCGAGGGTGACCAGCGCCGCGCCGGTGAGACGCTTGATTCTTCGCACGTGGCGGTCGGCCGGAGTGGATCGGACCGGCGTTCCGACGAGCGCCATCACGCGGCGCTGCCTGCCGCGGATGCTGCCGTGACGCCAGAAGAACCGCTGCGTCGGGATGGCGTTGAAGTGCGCGACCGCCTGGAGCGCTCCGGCCATCGCGTGGGCGGCCTCCTCGGTGATGGCGTCGCCCGGCTGCGCATCGGCGGCGTGGAGCCCGCTGAGAGACTGAACCGCGAAGGCGTCGGCCTGGCGCTCGAAGGCGCGGCTGACGGCGCCGAAAACCGTCACGGCGAGCGCGAGCGAGGCCACGACCCCGAACGCGGTGACCAGCGACGCAAGCGGGCCGGTGAACAGCGCGGCGCCCAGCAGCGCGTCGGCGCCCATCGCGGGCCAGACCACGAGCGAGGTCCCGAGCCAGAGCGAGGCGAAGATCGACCCGAGCAGCCAAGGCAGGTGCCGACGCCGGATGTGCGCGATCTCGTGGGCCGCCACCGCTTCGACCTGCCGCTCGCTGAGTGATTCGAGCAGCGCGTCGGTAAACAGGATGTAGCGCACGCGAGGCAGCAGCCCCATCACCGCGCCGTTGAGCATCCCGCCGGCGGTTCGCCACACGAGGATGTCGCGGCAGCGCACCTCGTGGCGCGCGCACAACGCTTCGAGCCGGTCGCGCAGCTCGCCCCTGCCCAGGGGCAGCGTGCGCCACACGCGCACCATGAGTGGCGGGGTTATCACGAACGCGATCGCGACGCCGATGAGCTGCGCGCCGGCGAACGCCAGTTGCGAGGCGTCGCTCGCGAGCGTCCACCCGCGCCGGTCGGCCAGCCAGATCAGCGATTCGTTCCACGACCAGATGATCGAGAGAGGCACGAGCACGATCGCGGCGTGCTGGCGGAACTGCTCGGTCGCGTAGCGGAGCGAGGACCCCGGCGGCGCGCCCACGCTGCCGCCCTCGTCGAGCGTGCGCAGCAGCGTCGCCTCCCACAGGGCGCGATCGATGGGCGCGTAGGCGTACCAGATCGCGAGAAACACGAGCAGGGGCGGCGCGGTGGCGACGAGTTCATCGAGCAGGACCCAGTCGCCCCTCGCGGCGCGCACCGCGTCGAGCCAGCCCAGCCCGAGCACGCAGAACGCGTGGGCGACGACCGCCGCGATGCGGGTCGTCGAGCCGGCTCGCTGGGCGCGCGCGATCCAGATCCCACGCCCGCTGCGCGCGAGTCGCGACGAGCACACCCTGATCCACGCGCCGCCGGCGAGCGCGACCAGCAGCGTCACCGCGCCCGTCGCGAGCCATGCGGCGCCCGGGCTGAGCGCCGCGAGGCGCGCGCCGGGCCCGAGCGCGTCGCTCGCGAAGAGCGTGACGGCCAGCGCGATGAGCAACAGATGGAGCATTCGTCGATCGTCGGCCCGCGGTTACGGGCGACGGACCTCCCCGAGGTCCACGATCACCATGCCCGACGCGTTGCGTGGCTGGAAGTAGTCGGCGTTCATCGAGTCCTGCGACAGGGAGGTGAACACCAGGCAGGAGCGCCCGAAACGCTCGGCGTACTGGTCGTCGCCCTCTCCCGGGCCGGAGTAGTCGCGCATGTTGGGGCGGCTGGCGTGGAAGTGGTAATGAAACAGCGCGGTCGCGCCGTCCTTGAGGAGTTCCGGCGACGCGACGAAGCGGTTGTCGCCCATGCGCTGCGCCGGTCGGGGCGGGTAGGAGGTCGCGACGAACTCGCCGTCGCGCCAGTCGAGGACCCCGCCGTACTCGGTGGAGGTGTCGCGCCGGTCGGCGTCGGCCTGCTCGAAGAGCGACGCGAGCACGGCGCGCGACTGCACCGCTTCGTCGGCGATGAGCGCCAGCAGGATGTCGCCCCAGACCATGCGCGGCGCGTTGGTGACGAAGCGCTCGTCGGGGGCCATGCCCTCGGAAAAGCCCGACTGTCGCTGGTAGACGCGGCGCCCCGCGAGGCGCTGGCTCAGGTCGGCCAGCAGCGACTCACGCGACGCGAGCAGCCACTGCGGGCGCTGGGACGCGGCCCATCGCACGCCGGCGGCGTGGCGCAGCTCGAACCCGCGGAGCTGCTCTTCGTCGAGCTGCGCGATCGCGCGCGTCGCCTCCTCCCAGAACGCGCTGTTCGCCGGCGAGTTCATCTCGGCCAGCCATTCGAGCTGCTCGGCGGTGCGTGGGACGGCCTTGAGATCGCTCGCGGCGGTGCGCAGCGCGCGGATGAGCGCGTCGTCGCTGGGCGCGAGGACCGCGAGGAGCGCGCGCGTCTCGGTGAGATCGGGGTCGATACGTGTCAGCAGCGCCCACGCGTCGGTGCGCCGGCGCTCCTCGAGCAGGCCCTCGCCGGCTGGCTGGGCGAAGACCGAGAAGACGACGCGCGCCAGATCGCGCTCGCCGTGCATCGCGACCAGCGCCCGGCGCTCGGGGCGGTCGGGGTCCTTCGGCTCGACGACGGGGCGCGACCAGGAGCGGATCAGCGCCGGGGTGAGGTCCGTCCAGCCCCGGGCGGCGGCGGTGTCGCCGATCCATTCGATGACCGGCCAGGCCGGCTCGCGAGGGAGCATGAGCCCGGCCATGTTCCGGGTGTCCGCTTCGTCGTCTTCGAGCAGGGTCTGGAGGGCGACCAGCCGCGTGCGCGCCGGGTTCGACGCGGACCACGCGATACGCTTCACGGTCTCTCGCCAGGCGGCCCGGTCGGCCTGACCCTGGGCGACCTGCTCCCAACCCTCCCGGATCGCGCGCTCGCGCCCGATCGGGTTCGCGTCGCGGTCTGCGGCGAGGAGGCCCGGGTCGGCGGACGCATCGGGGCCGGCGCCCGATCCGGCGCACCCGGTCAGCGAGCCCAGCAGGAGCGCAGACAGTCCGATCGCGGCGAGGGTTTGGTTCATCGCCGCAGTGTACGCTCGGGGCGTACTATCCTGCCGTAAGCACGGAGGCGACCGCTTGCCGACCCACGAACTGCCGCAGTCCAACGCCAGGCCGACGACCAAGCCCGCGCTCCGCGCGGACATTCCGCTGCGCGATCGCGTGCAGAGCATCCTCGACCTCATCCGGCCGGCGGTGCAGAGCGACGGGGGCGACATCGAGCTCCTCGAGATCACCTCGGATGGGGTGGTGAAGGTCCGGATGCACGGGGCGTGCGTGGGCTGCCCGTCGAGCAGCATGACCCTTCGCCAGGGCATCGAGCGGAACCTTCGCGAGCACGTGCCCGAGGTGACCGGCGTCCAAGCCGTTGACTGACATCGGCTTGCGTCGGCCCAAGGGGGCCCTCTCACGATTCTCAGATTCCGCGCTTCGGGGGGTTCCATCCCGCCCGGAAGGTGCTAGTCTGGTGATGGTGGAAACCGCAACGCCCCTGTGGGCGAATGGCCGTGGTGGGCCGTCGGGCGACAGATGACCCGACAGGAGATGCATGGAATGCTCGTCATCACCCGCAGAGAGGGCGAAGAGATCGTGATCGGCGACCCGCGTCGCCCGATGGGCGTCGTTCGCATCGTCGGGATCAAGGGCGACCGCGTGCGCGTCGCGTTCGAGTTCCCGCGAGAGGTCGAGGTCCACCGGCGCGAAGTCGCGGACCAGATCGCCGAGGAGCGCGACGCGGTCATCGCGAAGATCGAGCTCGCGACCGGCACGAACGCCCCGCGCTAAGCCGGGTCGCTCGCCCCCCTCCACATCGTCGACAACGCGCAGAGCTGTGCCACAGAGAGTTGCTCCGGACGCATGTCGTGCGTGACCCCTTCGGGCAGGGGATGGTCGCGACCAAGGACCGAGCCGATCTGTTTGCGGCGCTGGCTGAACAGCGTCTGGCAGAGCGCGCCGAGCGCCTTCGGGGCGTCGGTCAGCGGGTCGGGGCGGCGTTTCAGTTCCAGCATCGCGCTCGTCACGCCCGGGCGCGGCCAGAAGCACTCCGGGGGCAGCACCGCGACGCGCCGGACCGTCGCGAGCGCCTGGGCGATCACCGTCAGCGGGCCGTACTCCTTGCCGCCCGGCCTGGCCGCCAATCGCTCCCCCACTTCCTTCTGGATGGTCACATACTGCGCGCGGCAGTTGGGGAAGTCGGTCAGCAGCACCGCCATAAGCGGGCTGGCCGCGTTGTACGGGAGGTTCGCGACGAGCGTGAACCCGCGCCCCCCGATCGCGTCGGTGATCGCCGGGTTCAGCTCGTGCTTGCGCGCGAGGCAGTCGCCCTCGATCAGCGTGAAGCGCCCGGAGTGCGCCTCCATGAAGCGGTCTCGCAGCAGCGCCGCGAGCCCCTCGTCCATCTCACAGGCGACGACCTCGCAGCCGCGATCGAGGAGCAGTTCGGTGAGCGCGCCGGCGCCCGGGCCGACCTCCAGTACCAGGTCCCCGGCGTGCACGCCGGCCTCGTCGACGAGTTTCGTCCCGAGGTTTCGGTCGATGAGGAAGTTCTGTCCCAGCGCCTTGCGGGGCGAGAGGCCGTGCGCGTCGAGCATGGAGCGGAGTTCGCTGAGGGTGTGCATCGGTGGCGCTCCCCTCACCACTCGCCGCGCAGGATGTGGTCGATGGCCTCGGCGACGCCGTCGTCCTCGTGCGACGCGACATGCTTGTCGGCGACATCCTTGACCTTCGTGACCGCGTTGCCCATCGCGACGCCCAGGCCTGCGCCGGCGAGCATCGCGACGTCGTTGATCTCGTCGCCGATCGCGGCCACGCGCTCGCGCGCCACGCCGCGGCGCTGCGCGATCCAGTCGATCGCGGTCCACTTCGTGACCGCCTTATCGAAGACCTCGAGGATGTGCACCGTCGTGCTCTTGCCGATGAGCCCGTTGCCGGTGTTCTGGCTCGAGACGGCGGCGAAGTGGTGCAGCGTGGCCTCACGCTCGAACTCGCTGATGATCTCCTGGCCCAGGTGGAACATCCGGTCTGTCGTCGCGGCGAGCCCCACGCGCACCGTGTGCTCGGGGTGCTCGTCGTGGTCGAGTTCCGGGATGTGCCGGCGACGGATGCCCATCTTCTCGAACCACCACACATTCACCGGGTCGAGCGGGCCGGTGTCGACGATGAGGTAATCGAAGCCGGCGGCGTCGGGGTCCTTGAGGACCATCGAGGCGCTGTTCGCGTCGCGGAAGCGCCCGACGACGCGGCGCACCAGGTCGGTGTTCATGGGCCAGCGCTGCAGCGTGCGCCCGGTCGACGCGTCGGCGATCATCGAGCCGCCCGCGACGACGACGGGCGCGTCGAGCAGGCCGGGCATGCGCTCGTGCGCGCGGATGGCGGCGATGGCCTTCTTGCTCTCGACGAGCCCGCGCCCGGTGCAGATCACGACCTCGATCCCCGCCCGGCGGGCGGCGTCGACGGCCTCGATGTTCGCCTCCGACACGCCGCCGGTGGGCCCGAGCAGCGTCCCGTCGAGGTCGAGCGCCAGGATGTCGTAGTTCGGCTTTCGCATGGGGCGGGGGCTTGCGACCAAGAGTAGGTTCGGCGCCCCGTGAAAGCCGAGCGGGTTCGTGGTATCTTGGCGGTCCATGAGCATCCGCCCACGGACGGCGCGAACCGATGCACACGACCCGGGGTATCACTGTCAGCGTGCGCCCACGCACGGAGGAGCGACGACGATGCGCCATAAGTGCGAATCGAGCATGCGGGCATGATGCCCGGACTCACCGACGCGAGCGAGCTCGCCCACGCCCTTGAGCCCGCGCTGCGCGACGCGTGCGGCGGCAGACTGGGGGCGGTCAGATGGTTCCGGACCGACTGGCAGCGAGGGGGCGCCGCGACCGGGTTCTCGACTTTCCAGTACGAGGGCGAGAGCGCGCCGCGCGACGTCGTCGTGAAGCTGCCCATCGGGCCGACCGAGCACAAAACCCTCGTGGCGCTGGGGAAGACCGACGCGCCCACGCCGCGCGTCGCGGCCGACGGGTGGGAACTCGGCTCGTACGACGTCGGCTGGGTGGTGATGGAGAAACTGCCGGGGCTGCCCCTGAGCGTGCAGAACGGGCACGCGAAGGAGAGCTTCGACCTGCTCGCCGGCGCCGCCGCGGTGTACTACAAGCACTCGGAAGAGGCCTGGCCCATCGACGCGAGCAAGGTCCAGAAGATCGACTGGGCGAAACTCATCGAGCAGGGTCGTGAGGCGGTGAAGGTCTCGCACATCCCCCACGAGACCGAGTGGAACGACGCGCTCAAGAAGGTGCAGAAGGGCCTGGCCCCGGTGCTCGCGCGCTGGGACGCCCGACCGATCAACGCGTGGAAGCACGGCGACCTGCACGCAGGCAACGCGATGAAGCGCCCGGAGGGCTCTCCCTGGGGCCCCCCCTGCTGCGTGCTCCTCGACTTCGCGGAAGTCGCGCCGGGCCACTGGGTCGAGGACGCTGTCTACATGGAGCGCCTGCACTGGGCGCATTCCGAGAAGGTCGACGGCGTCAAGCCCGTCTCGCTGCTCGCGAAGGCGCGCAAGGCGGTCGGGCTCGACAACGGCGACGACTACGCCGATCTGGCGAACATCCGTCGCCTCCTGGTGGCCGCGGCGGCCCCGGCGTTCCTGCGCACCGACGGCAGCCCGCGCTACCTGGAGGCGGCGCTGGGGGTGCTGGGGCGGCTGGCGCCGGTGGTGATGAAGTAATCAGATCCCGATCGTGCTCAGCCCGCAGTCGACATAGATGTTCTCGCCCGTGATGCCCGACGAGAGGTCGCTGACGAGGAACGCCGCGGCGCCGCCGACATCGCTGCCCTCCACATTGCGCCGAAGGGGCGACTTCAGCGGCGTCGATTCGAGGAGCGTGTCGATGCCACCCACCGCGCTGCTCGCGAGCGTGCGCAGGGGACCGCCCGAGATCGTGTTCACGCGGATGTTGTCGGCGCCCAGTTCCGCCGCGAGGTAGCGCGCGGTGCACTCCAGCGCAGCCTTCGCGACGCCCATCACGTTATACCCCGGGACGACCTTCTCGCTGCCGTAGTAGGACATGCCGATGATCGACCCGCCCCCGCTCGCCTTCATCGGCTCGTGCGCGCGCTTGGCGAACGCGGCCAGCGTGTACGCCGAGATGTCGATCGCCGAGAGGTACGCCTCCCGCGGCGTCTTGTTGAAGTTGCCCGGCTGCAGCCACTCGCGATCGGCGAAGGCGATGGAGTGGATCACGAAGTCGAGACGCTCGTGGGCCGCGGAATAGGCGGTGAAGATCGCGTCGATGTCGGCGTCGTTGCCGGCGTCGCAGGGGAAAAGCCACGGGTTGCTGACGCCCATCTTCTCGACCGCCTTGGCGGTGCGGCGCTCGTTCTTCTCGCCGGGGAGATGCGCGAAGGCGCACTGCCCGCCGTGCTTGAGGATCGCCTCGGCGATGTGCGTGGCGTAGGAACGATCGTTGGCGACGCCGAAGACGAGGCCGACTTTGCCGGTGAGAAGAGCCATGGGCAGATCCTGTTTTACCGCAGAGGACGCAGAGGTCGCAGAGGGGGGGATTGGGTCGGATGGGTCTGGGTGACCCGGGTCAGGGCGCGTCGGATGACGCCGTCGCGGAGCCGGGCCACATTGAAGTTCATCAGAAGCCCCACAGGGTATCCGGAAAGCCGCAGGTAGGTAAGCAGTTGGGCCTCGTGAACCCCCGAAAGCGCGTCGACGGCCTTCAACTCGACGACAACCGCGTCCTCCACAACGAAGTCCAGGCGGTACCCGGCGTCCACCTCGATCCCACGGTACCGGACCGGCAGCGCGATCTGGCGTCGAAACGTGACCCCCTGCTCCCCGAGTTCGTGCGCAAGACACGCCTCATAAGCCGACTCGAGCAACCCCGGCCCCAACTCACGATGCACACAGATCGCAGCCCCGATGATCTTCGAGGTCAACGCCTCATGCTCATACACCACCTTCTTCTCTTCCACACTCCCCCCTCTCTTCTCTGCGCCCTCTGCGACCTCTGCGGTAAATCTCTTCTCTCACTTCCACACGAGAACGACATTGCCGAACTGGTCCCCCGCTTCGATGCGGGTCCAGGCCTGGCGGGCGTTCTCCCACGGGTGCACGGAGTCGACGACCGGCTTGAGTTTGCCGGCGCGGAAGAGCGCGACGATCTCGCGGAACTCGTCCTGCGATCCCATCGTCGAGCCGAGGATGCGCAACTGGTTCCAGAAGACGCGCGCGAGGTCGGTGGTGGCGTCTGCGCCGGTCGTGGCGCCGCAGGTGACATACGCGCCGCCGCGCGCGAGGGACTTGACGCACCACAGGTGCGTGGCCTTGCCGATCGAATCGACGGCCACATCGAACCCGCGTTTGTTCGTGACGGCGCGCGCGTCGCGCGACCAGTCCTCGCCCTTGTCGAGCACGACATGGTCGGCGCCGAGCTGCTGGGCCTTCTCGAGTTTCCACGCGTGGCGCGAGGTCACCGTCACCGGGCAGCCCAGGTGCTTGGCGATCTTCATCGCGGCCGTCGCGACGCCCCCACCGATGCCCGTGACGAGCACGCTCTGGCCCGGGCGCAGTTCCGCCTTGCGCAGCATGCCCCACGCGGTGAGGAAGGTCAGGCCGAACGCCGCCGCCTCGGTCGGGTCGGCGTCGCCGACGGGCGCGAGTTGCGCGACGGGCGCGTTGAAGAACTGGCAGTGCCCGCCGTGGTGGTGCTCGCCCAGGAGTTCGTACTCGGGCGCGAGCGTGGAGCCCGGGGGGTCGTCGGGCAGCACGCGATCGGGCTGGCGCACCGCGGCGTTCATGATGACGCGCCGGCCGACCCACGAGGCGTCCACGCCCTCGCCCACGGATTCGACCGTGCCGCAGACATCGCAGCCCGAGATCCGCGGCCAGGTGAGGGGGATTCCGGGAAGCCCTCGCCCGACCCAGAGGTCCATGTGGTTGAGGGCGGTCGCCTCGACGCGCAGGCGGGCCTCGCCCCGGGCCGGCGCCCCTGGCTCGGGCCAGTCCTTCACGGCCTGGATGTTCGGGGCGACGGGGTTTCCCTGACGGCTGATAACTGCGGCGTTCATAGGGCGCAAGGGTAGCCCGCCCGGTCCGTGCATCCGCCCTGCCGATCCCGGGTTTCGCGCTGACGCCTTGACATATCAGAATAGTTTGATATATTGAGATGATATGACCACCCGCCCCACCACCCCGACCCTGCCTCTCGACGCGCTGGAGCGTGCGGCGGAGGTCTTTCGCGTGCTTGCCCACCCGGTCCGTCTTCAGCTGGTCGAGCGTCTCGACCTCGACCAGCCGCGCAGCGTGGGCGACCTTGCGGACGAGCTGGGCTTGGCGCACGCCGCGTGCAGCCAGCACCTGAACCTGATGCGCGTGCACGGGCTTGTGGAGCGCGTGCGCGAGGGGCGCGTCGCGATGTACCGCATCGCGGACCCGCGAGCCGTGGTCATCCTGAACTGCATCCGAGCCCACGCCGGCCCGGACGCGGGTTGATCGTCCCTGCATCGCGCCGTTGCGCGCGGGACGAGGACAAGGAGTGTTCGATATGCGGAATCCCCTGACGATGACGCGGTGGTCGCCCTATGCCGCCGGCGCCGGCATCGGCGTGCTCTCGTGGGCAACCTTCCTGTTCATGAACAAGGCGCTGGGCACATCAACCACCATGGTGAACGCGGCGGGGCTCGCCGAGTGCCTCGTCGCGCCCGAGCACGTGCGCGGGAACTCGTACCTCGCGAAGCAGGTCGTCGCGGGCAACGCGATCGACTGGCAGTTCGCGCTGGTCGTGTTCCTCGCGGTCGGCGCGTTCCTCTCGGCGCGGCTCTCGCGACAGAAGTTCGTCGAGCACGTTCCCGAGATCTGGAAGCGGCGCTTCGGCCCGAGCAAGGCGCTGCGCTATTCCGCCGCCTTCGTGGGCGGGCTCGTGATGATCATCGGGGCCCGTCTCGCCAACGGCTGCACCAGCGGCCACGGCATCTCGGGCGGGCTGCAGTTCGCGGTCTCGAGCTGGACCTTCTTCGTCGCGATGTTCGCGTCGGGGGTCGCCGCCGCGTTCCTGCTCTACGGCGTCAAGGCCGGGAAGGGAGTCTGACCATGGAAGGCATCACCGTCTTCGCGCCGATGTCCGACCTCGCGCAGGGCGCGCTCGTGGGCCTCGTCTTCGGCTTCCTGCTGCAGAAGGCCCGCGTCACGCGGTTCGACACCATCGTCAATCAGTTTTTGTTCCGTGACTTCACCGTGCTCAAGGTCATGCTGACGGCGATCGTCGTCGGCGCGATCGGGATCTGGGGCATGCTGCAGCTCGGCATGATCGAGGGTCTGCACGTCAAGAACGCGACGATCCTTGGCAACGCCGTCGGCGGGCTGATCTTCGGCGTGGGCATGGCCGTGCTGGGCTACTGCCCCGGCACCGGCGTGGCCGCGATCGGCGACGGCTCGCGCCACGCGATCTTCGGTCTGTTCGGCGCGATCGTGGGCGCCGGCGTCTACGCCGAGATCCACGCGTGGCTGAACACGCACCTCAACAAGGTCATTGACCTTGGCAAGGCCACCTTCCCGAGCGAGACCGGGCTGTCGCCCTGGTGGTTCATCCTCGCGACTGGCGTGATCGCCGTGGCGCTCTTCGTCGCGATCGAGCGTCTCGAACGCGGGCGGGCTCCGATCGCCGCGGCGTGAGCCCCGCTCCATCCCGCCAAACAACAACGCCGACGGTGGCTTGCGCCGTCGGCGTTGTCGTGCTTGTTCTGCTTCGTGGAGCGGATCAGTCCTTGGCGCGCGTGTAGACGAGCTTCATCGTCTTCTGCTCGGCGCCGTCGGGAAGGATCTCGTAGGACATCATGGTGTGCTGGTCCTTGGAGTCGATCACGATGACCTCGCGCGTCTTCTTGCGAGAACCGCTCATGGGGTCGTCGTACTCGGAGTGGAAGGTGAAGGTCTTCCCGTCGGTCGACACCGAGCCGAAGCCGGTCATGATGCCGGTGCCCATGTTGTCGAGCCAGAGGGTCTCGAACTGGCCGCTGATGTTGTTGAAGCCGGTGAGGCCCATGCCCTCGAAGGGCGCGCCCATGAACTCGCCGGCGTAGCTCATCTTCAGGAACCGGCCGCCCATGATCCACTCGTTCGTGGCCTTGGCGTCCATCTCCATCGGGGGGGCGCCCGGGTCCATCCAGAACGCGGCCTTGACCGTCCACTTGCCCGCCATGGGGTCGAGGAGCTTGTGCTCCTTGCCGGGCGTGCCGGCTTCCATGACCGCCTTCATCATGTCTTCCATCTCTGGCTGCGCAGCGGCGGCGGGAGCCGGCGTCGCGGGCTTCGAGGGCTGCTTCGTGTCCTGCAGCGCCGCCTGCGCGAGCGCGCCGCTGGACGCGACCTGGAGCGTGAGCGCAGCGCCCAGCGCAAACATCGAGAGTTTCATCATCGGATCTCCTGAGTCCATGCACGGCCCGACGCCGCCGGGATCACCCGGCCCGTCCGTAGCACCGTCGGGTCGACATGAGTATACAGGAATACCGGACCGGGGCGGCGCCTTTTTCGCGCGCGACTTCCCCCGAACCTCGCCCGACCGGGGGCGATCAGCCCCCCAGCAGGATGTCCAGCAGCTCGGGGATGCCCTGCGAACGCGTGGCGATGGTCTCCAGCGCCGGGCGCCGGCCCGCGATCTCGCGCAGGTCGCGCATCAGCTCGTTCTGGCCGGGGTGGTCCGCCTTGTTGCAGACGAACACATCGGCGATCTCGAGGATGCCCGCCTTGTCCATCTGCACCGCGTCGCCCATGCCGGGGACGAGCACCAGCGCCGTCTTGTCGACGTGCTCGCGGATCTTCGTCTCGTTCTGGCCGGCGCCCACGGTCTCGATGAACACGGTGTCGAACTGGCCCGACAGGCCGTCGGCCTCCGGGGGCTGCGCGCCGCCGATGAGTTGCACGATCTGGTCCAGGTGGTGGTAGTCCTCGCCGCTGATCGCCAGCGAGCGATAGAACGCCGCCTCGCTCATCGAGTTGAAGTCCACGCGCAGGCGATCGCCCAGCAGCGCGCCCTTCGTGATGGGCGACATCGGGTCGAACGCCACCACCGCGACGCGCCCGAGCGACTTGTCCGTCTTCGCGCGACGGCAGTACTCGTTCACCAGCTGCGCCACGAGCGTCGACTTGCCGGCGCCGGGCGAGCCCGTCACGCCGATCACGCGCTTCGGCCGGCGCAGCGGCGCGCCCTTGCGCAGCGATCCCTTCTCGTGCAGCAGCGAGATATCCCGCGCGAGCTGCGCCGTCGCGTGGCCCGACACCTTCTCGGCGCGCTCCACCACCGACCCGCGCACCGCGTTCACGATGTCCAGCAGGCCCGTGCCGGTCGTGAAGCACTCCTTCACGCCGGCCGCCTTCAGCTTCGGGATGTCGTCCTGGGGCAGGATCCCCCCCATGTACACCGGGATGTCCGGGCGACCCAGCGCCCTCAGCGACTCCAGCAGGCGCGGGCCCAGCACCAGGTGCGAGTTGCTCATCATCGACGCCGCGATCACGTCGCAGTCCTCGTCGCGCGCCGAGATCGCCAGCGACTGCGGCGTCTGCCACAGCCCGGAATAGATCACGTGCGCGCCGCTGTCGCGCAGCGCCCGCGCGATGATCTTCACGCCTCGGTCGTGCCCGTCCAGACCCATCTTGCCCAGCAGCACGCGCGGCCTGTGGGGCAGGTCGGCGCAGCGGTCCATCTTCTCGAACTCGGTCGTGGGCTGGTGAATCGCGGTTGGCATGAACGGGCTTTCGTGCGAGAGTTGTTCGAACGGATCGCCCCGGCCTTCGCAGGCACGGAGTCTAGAACGCCGGGCGATCACCCGGCCCGGGCGCCGGGGGCCCTGGGGGCAGCCCACGGTCAGTCCGCGGCCTTGGCGGGCTTGGTCGGTTTCGCGGGCTTCGCCGACGAGGCGCACTCGGACGCGGCATTCTTGCCGCAGGCGCACGAGCCGCCCCCGGGGCCGGGGGAGGCGGGGGTATCGCTCGACGCCTTCTTGTCGGCCTCGGCGCTCTTCTTATACGAGTCGGATCGGTAGTCCGTCTCGTAGAAACCGCCGCCCTTGAAGATGATCCCGCCGCCCAGGCCGATGAGGCGCTCCAGCGCGTTCTTGCCGCACTCGGGGCACTTGCGCTTGGGCGAGTCCTTCATCGACTGGAACAGCTCGAACTCGTGCTGACAGGCGTTGCAGCGATAGTCGTAGGTGGGCATGGGTTATTCCTCCGACCCGCCGGCGTCGCTGTCGGCGCCGGGCGAGACGATGACCTTCGCGGCGCGCAGCACGCGATCGCCCAGCGCGTACCCGGGCTGGTACACCTCGACGACGCGACCGGGCTTCACGCCCTCGCGCGGCATCTGGGCGAGCGCCTCGTGACGACCCGGCGTGAACTCGTCGTTGGCCTCGGGCCGGATGATTGTCACGCCGTGCGCCTGCTGGACCGCGCGCACCAGCTCGTCGCGGATCAGTTTCAGCCCGGCGACCGCCTGCTCGGCGGTGATCTTCTCCGCCGGCTGGCTGAGCGCCTGGTCGAAGTGGTCCAGCGCGTTGATGACGGTGCGCAGCACGCCGGCCGCCCCCTGCTTCTTCGCCTCTTCCTCGTTCTGGATCGAGCGGCGCTGGAAGTTCTGGAAGTCGGCGAGCGCGCGCAGACGCAGGCCCTTCGCCTCCTCCAGCTCGCGCTCCAGGTTCGCGACCTGCTCTTCGAGCGCCGCGAACCCGTCGCCCTGCGCGCCGGTCTTGGGCTCGACCTCGTCGTGGCCTTCGTCGTGCTGTCGTTCCGTGTCGCCTTGCATCATGGCTCGCTGCTCGCGTTTCTTTCGTGAGAATGCCATCCGGTCACCTTCCCCCTCGGATCACGCGCCCATCGCGTCGCGGAGTTTCGACCACAGCCCGCTCTTGCGCGGCGCCACCGCCACGTCCTCGGTCTCCGCCAGCTGGCGCAGCAGCTGCTCCTGCTTCTCGGTGAGCTTCTTGGGCACCTGCAGGTCGGTGACGACCATCAGGTTCCCGCGCTTGCCGCTGCGCAGGTTCGGGAGCCCCGCGCCGTTGATCGTGAAGACCGCGCCGTGCTGTGTTCCACGGGGAACAGCCAGCTGGTGCTCGGTGTCGATGGAGGGCACCGTGATCTGTGCGCCCAGCGCCGCCTGCGTGTAGGTGATGGGCAGTTCGATGAGCAGGTTGTCGCCGTCGCGCTCGAACAGGTCGTCCGCTTCGACGCGCACCACGACGTGCAGGTCGCCGCGCTGCCCGCTCCCGTCGGCCGAGACCTCCTGCTGGGGCGGCTCGCCCTCGCCCGCGATGCGCACCGCCTGCCCGTCGTGGATGCCCCTGGGGATCTTCACCGACAGGCGGCGCTTCGAGGGAACGCGCCCCTTGCCCCGGCACTTCGTGCAGCTGTCGAGCACCATCTTGCCGCGGCCGCGGCAGCCCGGGCACACGGTCTGCATCCGGAACATCCCGCCCAGACCCGTCTGGATCACGAAGCCGTGCCCGGCGCAGGTGGTGCACTGCACCGGCTCGCTGCCCTTCTCGGCGCCCGAGCCCGCGCACTCCTGGCAGACATCGAGGCGCGTGAACTCGACCTCGCGCGTCGTGCCCTCGAGCACATCCTTGAGCGTCAGCGTGATCTCGGTCTCGAGGTCATACCCGCGCGCCACGCCGCGCCGCGCCCGACCGGCGCGCCCCCCGCCGACGCCGTCGAAGATGTCGTTGAACATCGAGAAGATGTCCTCGACGTTCATCCGCGAGAAGTCGTGCGCCGCGCCCGGCCCGCCGGCGGCCCGACCGCGCAGGCCCTCGTGCCCGTACTTGTCGTAGACCTGGCGCTTCTGGTCGTCGGAGAGCACCTCGTAGGCCTCGGCGCACTCCTTGAACTTCGTCTCCGCTTCCTTGTCGCCCGGGTTGCGGTCCGGGTGGTACTTCATCGCCAGGCGCCGATACGCGCGCTTGATCTCCTCGCCGTTCGCCCCGCGCTCGACGGAGAGGATCTCGTAATAGTCGCGTGTCGTGCTGCCCATGCGTGGTCTCGCGTCCGTGCGCTGCGGCCTTCGTTCGTGAATCGAGCCCGCGGGGTGATTCTCCCGCGGGCCCGTGTGCTTTCATCGGTCAATCGAGCCGGGCGCCGTTCATCAGGAAACGGCCTGGGCCTCGGGCTTCTTGTCGTCCTTCAGGTCGCTGATCAGCACCTCGGTCGTGAGCATCAGCCCGGCGACGGACGCGGCGTTCACGAGCGCGGTCTTGGGGACCAGCGCCGCGTCGATGATCCCGGCCTTCACCAGGTCCTCGTACTCGCCGGTGGCGGCGTTGAAGCCGACATTCTTCGCCGACTCCTTCACCTTCTCGACGACCAGGTCGCCGTCGTACCCGCCGTTCTCGGCGATCTGCTTCACGCACGCCTCGACGGCGCGCGAGACGATGTCGTAGCCGAGTTTCTCGTCGCCCTTGGCCTTGGCCTTGGCGGTCTCGATGGCGCTCTGCGAGCGGAGCAGCGCGACGCCGCCGCCGGGGACATAGCCCTCCTTGGCCGCGGCCCGGGTGGAGTTCAGCGCGTCGTCGACGCGGTCCTTGCGCTCCTTGACCTCCATCTCGGTCGAGCCGCCGACATGGATGATCGCCACGCCGCCGGTCAGCTTCGCGAGGCGCTCCATGAGCTTCTCGCGGTCGTACTCGCTGGTGGACTTCTCGTGCTGCGCCTTGATCTGATCCGCGCGGGACTTGATGTCGGCCTTCTTGCCGGCGCCCTCGATCACGGTCGTGTCGTCCTTGGTGACGATGATCTTCTTCGCGCGGCCCATCTCGGACAGGTCGATCGACTCGAGCGAGCGCCCGAGGTCCTCGCTGAAGAAGGTTCCGCCCGTGAGGACCGCGAGGTCCTGCATCATGGCCTTGCGACGGTCGCCGAAGCCGGGCGCCTTGACGGCGCAGATCTTCAGCACGCCGCGCAGGCGGTTGACGACCAGCGCCGCGAGCGCCTCGTTCTCGACCTCTTCGGCGACGATGAGCAGGGGCTTGCCGCTGCTGGCGACCTTGTTGAGCAGGGGCAGGAAGTCGGCGAGGTTGCTGATCTTCTTCTCGTGGAGGAGGACCAGCGCGTCCTCGAGCACGCACTCGGCGCTCTTGGGGTCGGTCATGAAGTAGGGCGACAGGTAGCCCTTATCGAACTGCATGCCCTCGACATACTCGAGCGTCGTGTCGGAGGCCTTGCCCTCTTCCACCTCGACCACGCCCTCGGCGCCGACCTTCGCGATCGCCTCGGCGATGATCTCGCCGATCGACGCGTCGTGGTTCGCCGAGACCGTCGCGACCTTCTTGTAGTCGTCCTTGCCCTTGCACTTGGTGGCCATCTCGCCGATCGCGTCCGACGCGGCCTGGGCAGCGGCGTTGATGCCGCGCTGCACCTGCACCGGGTTCGCGCCCGAGGCCACGATGCGCAGCCCCTCGCTGAAGATCGCCTCGGCGAGCACCGTCGCCGTGGTCGTGCCGTCGCCGGCGATGTCGTTGGTCTTCTTCGCGACCTCGTGCACCATCTTGGCGCCCATGTTCTGGAACGCCTCGGGCAGCGAGACTTCCTTCGCAACGGTCACGCCGTCCTTGGTGACCTGCGGCCCGCCGTAGGACTTCTGGAGCATCACATTGCGCCCGGTCGGACCCATGGTGACCTTGACGGCGCGGGCGAGGCGCGTGACGCCCTCTTTCATCTCGAGGAGGGCGGCGTCGTCGAACATCATCTGCTTGGTGGCCATGTGTGTCTGTCCTGCAAAGGTCGCCAGAAGCGGCGGTGTTTGGTGGTGTCGTCTGCGAATCCCTCAGGCGACGGTGAGATCGCGGGAGGGGTCTCTGTCTCTCGTATGTCGTCCCACTGTGATCGTGGGGTGGCGTGGTACGGCGAAGCCGTGCCACGGCGTGGGGTCAGGTTCTTTCCCCCCTCCCGCTTGCGGGAGGGGGCAGGGGGAGGGTCTTCCTCTCTCCTCGATCTCAACCAGATCGAAGACCCTCCCCTAACCCCTCCCACGAGTGGGAGGGGGACTCTTTCTTTCCCGCCTCCCGCTTGCGGGAGGGGGCAGGGGGAGGGCTCTTCCTCTCTCCTCGATCTCAACCAGATCGAAGACCCTCCCCTAACCCCTCCCACGAGTGGGAGGGGGACTCTTTCTTTCCCCGCTCCCACTTGCGGGAGGGGGCAGGGGGAGGGCTCTTCCTCTCTCCTCGATCTCCAACAGATCGAAGACCCTCCCCTAGCCCCTCCCACGAGTGGGAGGGGGACCGGAATTAGGCCAGCACGCCCAGCAGTTCGCTCTCGCGCATGATCAGGTGCTTGACGCCTTTGATCTCGATCTCCGAGCCGGCGTACTTGCCGAACACGACGGTGTCGCCGTTCTTCACGGAGGGCTTGGCGATCGTGCCGTTGTCGAGGCGCTTGCCCGGCCCGGTCGCGACGACCTGCCCCTGCATAGGGCGCTCCTTCGCGGTCTCGGGCAGGTAGAGCCCCGATTCGGTCTTCGTGTTCTGCTCGATGGGCTTCACGAGCACGCGGTCTTCAAGGGGTTTGACGGCCATATTCTTACATCACTCCAACTTGGTTCGATGCCATAAAGGCGATTTTTGCTGCGTCGACAAGACTAACAGACTTCAGCCAATCGGGAGCACCTGAGGGCTCTGCAAGGTCACCAAATGAAGGCGCGCGAAGAACGGCAGCAATCTCGGTATCGCCCCCATCACGGTCAGGTGAAAGCGATGCCTGCAATTGATCAAGAAGCCCTTTGTTCCCTGAATACACACGATCTACCGCCGCCCCCAACAACATCAGGTTAAGCCCCTGCACATCATGCTCATCAATGCTGCCGAGCGACACACGTTCGCCACCAACATAGACAACATACGGCGACAACGGAAAGAGCCAGAAAAGCCCGCCAGAGCCTATGCGCGGAGCAAAGCACGCAGGGTGATCCGTGAGCAATAGCGGCTCGCCATCCTCAGGCAGGCAGAGTCGACGCCATCCCCACCAGTCTTGCCGAAAGATCTGCAGGGTTTGTCGCCACATCCATAACCGAGTCTCAGACACCCTTGCCCATGCAAGAGAATCGCCGGCTAGTGAGGCGTCATTGAAAGCGAGGCCAACAAACGGGGTCCGAGTGGCCTGCGCAGCAGAGAATTGAATAAATGTATCCAGTGCTTTCCTGCTAACCTTGTCTGCCCCGCACAATTCGTCGTAGATCTTACCGAATTCATTCTCGATTCGTGTGTAGATCCGATCGAGAAGATTACCCGGCGGCCCGTAGAACTCCTTGCCCCAAAGAACACCTTTCGGCGACTTTGCCCCAGCATCGACGCTCCAAGTCTGCTTGCGCAACTGAAACAGCTTGCCGTCTGCGTTACAGAAACGGCGACTGATCATTTGTGCAACAAAGTGTTGATCACGGCAAAGTGCCGGAGCCGGCGCGTTCATTTCCTTAGAACCCCATCCCACCCATGCCCGGCATGCCGCCCATGCCACCCATCCCGCCCATGCCGTGGTCGTGGCCGCCGCCGGCGGGGGCCGCGTCCTTGTCCTGGGGCTTGTCGGTGATGATGCAGTCGGCCGTCAGCAGGAGCGTCGCGACCGACGACGCGTTCTGCAGCGCCGAGCGGTCGACCTTGGCCGGGGTGATGACGCCGTCCTTGATCAGGTCGCCGTACTTGAGGGTCAGGGCATTGAAACCAAAGTTGGCGGCGGCGTTCTCGCTCACCTTCGACACGACGACCGAGCCCTTCTCGCCCGCGTTATCCGCGATGGTGTGCAGGGGCACGCTCAGGGCGCGGCGGACGACTTCCATGCCGGCGGCGTAGTCGAACTTGGCGTGGCCGATGTCCTCGGCGGTGACCTCGTTCTTCTTGCCGTAGACCGACTTCCAGTCCTTGTTGTTCTCGATCGCGGCGCGGGCGCGCACGAAGGAGGTCCCGCCCCCGGGGACGATGCCCTCGGCGACGGCGGCGCGGGTCGCGTGCAGGGCGTCCTCGACGCGCGCCTTCTTCTCCTTCAGTTCCGCCTCGGACGCGGCGCCGACATTGACCTGCGCCACGCCGCCGGACAACTTCGCGAGGCGCTCCTGGAGTTTCTCGCGGTCGTAGTCGGAGGTGGCTTCCTCGATCTCGCGCCGGATCTGCTCGATGCGGGCCTGGATCTTCTTGCTGTCGCCGGCGCCCTCGACGATGGTGGTGTTGTCGGCGGTGATCTCGACCTTCTTGGCCATGCCGAGCTGCGACAGGGAGACCTTGTCGAGTTCGATGCCCAGGTCCTTCATGATGGGCTCGGCGCCGGTGAGGACCGCGAGGTCCTGCAGCATCGCCTTGCGGCGGTCGCCGTAGCCCGGCGCCTTGACGGCGCAGACCTGGAGCGTGCCGCGGAGTTTGTTGATGACGAGCGTGGAGAGGGCCTCGCCCGTGATGTCCTCGGCGATGATGAGCAGGGGCTTCTTGGCGCCCATGACCTTCTCGAGGACGGGGACGAGTTTCTGGATGGAGTCGATCTTGTCTTCGTGGATGAGGACGAGCACCTTGTCGAGTTCGACCTTCATGTCGTCGACATTGGTGACGAAGTTGGGGCTGAGGTAGCCGCGATCGAACTGCATGCCCTCGACGACATCGACGGTGGTGTCGAGAGACTTGCCCTCTTCGACGGTGATGACGCCGTCCTTGCCGACCTTCTCGAAGGCGTCGGCCATGATCTTGCCGATCTCGACGTCGTTGTTGGCGGAGATGGAGGCAACGGCCTGGATGTCGGCCTTGCCCTTGACGGGGACCGCCTGCTTGCGGATGTTCTCGGAGACGAGCGTCACGGCGTCCTTCATGCCCTTGACGAGCAGGTTGACATTGACGCCGGCGCTGGAGAAGCGGAGGCCCTCTTTGAAGAGCGCCTCGGCGAGGACGGTGGCCGTGGTGGTGCCGTCGCCGGCGTCGTCGGAGGTCTTGGAGGCGGCCTGCTTGACGAGGAGGGCGCCCATGTTCTCTGCCTTGTCGCGGAGTTCGATCTCCTCGGCGACCGTCACGCCGTCCTTGGTGACGGTGGGCCCGCCCCAGGACTTATCGATGACGGCGTTGCGTCCCCGGGGCCCGAGGGTGGACTTGACGGCGCGGGCGACTTTCTCGACGCCGGCGAGGAGTGACTGGCGAGCGTCCACATCGAAGGCGAGGTCTTTGACGGCCATGGGGTTCGTATCTCCGAGGGTCGGTCGTGGGTCTGGGTGTCTGTGAGAAGCGCGCCGGGGAAGGCGATCCGGGTGGACCGCGGCCGCGGCGCGGGTCATTGCTGTCATGGGGAGTGGCAAGGCGGGCGCCAGCCCGGTGCTGCAACCGGGTAGACCCGAGATCGCCCGGACTGGGCCCTGGGACCGTTGCGGCGGGGTGGGGAGTCGGTTCGCGGCGCGTCGAGCGTCAGAGTGTGACGCGGTCGCGAGGAGCGCCTGCCATGTTGGCAGTCATCGGCGGGCCGGCGTCGACGGGCGCGACGCGGAGCCGACCACCTGGCGCAGCCCGGGCTGGGGGCGGCGCAGGGCCTGGGCGACGCGCACGGCGTCGTAGGCGCAGAACGCGGCGCCCACGGTGAACATCGCCGACCCCCCGAAGACGAGGAGCGAGCCCGCGATGTCGAGCCCGTCGCGCAGGGCGGGCGGCGAGCCGACGGCGACCACGCGAAGGACATCCCCCACCGACGCGACGAGCAGCGCGCCGGCCATCGCGAAGACGGTCTGGCGGTTCAGGCGCCCGGCGCGCATCGCCATCGACCGGCGTGCGAGCCGGCGCGCCGCGGGCCGGACGCACAGCAGCGCGCCGATCAGCGCGCCCGTAAAGACGAAGCGCGCAACGAGGCGGTCGGGGTCGGGCGACCCGACGAAATACGCCGGAGGGGTGACGGGGTCGATGACGAAATAGATGCGGTGGACCGCCCACAGCATGGGGGCAAAGAGCGGGAACGCCGCGAGCGTGATGAGCATCTGCGCTCGCGTCGTCTTCGAGACGGGCCTGACGATGGTGAGCGGCGCGAAGGCCGCGACCGAGACGCACAGGAAAATCGCGAGAGCGAAGAAGCGCGACTCGAAGAACCGCGCCGTGTCGAGCGGGGTGTAGCGCTCGGCGGCTTCGGCGACCCGGGGGAGCCACGCGGTGATCGTCGCGATGAAGCCGGCGATGACGCCCCCGGCGAGCCCGTAGGCGGCGAGACCGGGATGCAGCAGCGGCTGGAGTTCGTCCGCCTGCGGGTCGACCTTGGCGAGGATCGTGGCCCGGACCGCGCTGCCGCACTCCGGGCAGACGCCGATGACGGAGAGCCCCTGGAGGTCGTACCCGCAGGTGATGCAGGGCATCGCGCCGGTGAGGGAGAGGCCGATCGCGAGTTCGGGGTCGGCCTCGGCGAGTTGCGATCGCGTCGCGGGCTTGGGGGGGTCGGAGCCGAGCGGCAAGGAACCGTTCGACGCGCCGTGCGCATCAGGGGAGGGTCGTTGGTCGTCGCGAGGGATGGAATCCACTATCGTTGAGGCGCCGAAGTTTCCGTGTCACCGACGCCGCGAGCGAGGGCGTATGAAAAGGCCGAGATCATGCATCGAGTGCTGGAACGACTCCGCGAGAATATCCGACGCGTGTACTTCGGCAACCCGGGGGCCGTTGACCGGCTGATCGTGTGCCTGCTGGCCCGGGGTCATGTGCTGATCGAGGATGTGCCCGGGGTTGGGAAGACGCTGCTGGCGACGACGCTGTCGAAGTCCCTCGACTGTCGGCTGAGCCGCATCCAGTTTACACCGGACATGCTGCCCAGCGACGTGCTGGGGGTATCGGTCTATGACCGGGAGACGGGCCAGTTCGAGCTGAAGCGCGGGCCGATCTTCGCGAACATCGTGCTGGCGGACGAGATCAACCGGACGACCCCCCGGACTCAGGCGGCGATGCTGGAGGCGATGAACGAGGCGAGCGTGTCGCTGGAGGGTCGCGTGATCCCGCTCGAGCAGCCCTTCATGGTGATCGCGACGCAGAACCCGCTGGAGTTCGAGGGCGCCTATCCCCTGCCCGAGAGCCAGCTCGACCGGTTCCTGATGCGCATCCAGCTCGGCTACCCCACGCCCGAGGAAGAGGCGCAGGTGCTCGAGCTCCGACCGGGGCTGACGATGTCGGAGTCGGCCGGCTCGCTCAACGGCGACGATTCGCGCCTGGGCGCGCTGGCGCGCGTGCAGCCGGTGGCGACGCGCGACGAGGTGCTCGAGCTGCAGCGAATGGTCGACACGGTGAAGATCGATCGATCGCTGATCGACTACATCGTGTCGCTGGCCAACGCGACGCGCAACCACCCGGAGCTCGAGGTGGGCGTCTCGCCCCGCGGCACGCTGGCGCTCGCCCAGGCGGCGCGCGCGACGGCGCTGCTGCAGGGGCGTGACTACTGCATCCCCGAAGACATCACGAGCAACGCGGTTGCGGTCTGGGCGCATCGCGTGAGCACGCGCGGGTTCGCGCTGCGCGGGCGCATCGACGCGGCCGGGACCATCATCCAGCGCGTGATCGAGAGCGCCGACGTCCCGGTGTGAGTTTCACACCTTTGGAAGAGAGCAGACGACGATGCCACGACTGGTGCGCTTCGAGGGCTCCGGCCCCATCAAGATCGAGCCGCAGGACAAGCCCGTGTTCATCTGCGGGTGCGGGCTGACGCGCAAGTTCCCCTTCTGCGACGGGACGCACAAGGTCTGCCGCGAGGAGACCGCCGGGAAAACATACGTCTACACGGACGAGCGGACGGTCGGCGAGGTGCGCGACGAGAGCGAGAGCGACCGGCGCACCGTGGGCGGTCACGGCCCGAAGGCGTGAGCGCGCGGCGACGCCGGCGTCCCCCGGAGAACGCCGGCGTGCCGGGCAAGGGAGGATGAGGAGGAGTTCACCCTCCGCGGATCGCGCGGTCGATCTCGTCTTCGTCGGGCTGCTGTGACTGGAACCCGGCGCGCTGGTCGACCTCGTCGGCGAGCGCGCGAAGCTGCTCGCCCAGTTTCGCCATCTTCTCAATGAGCATGGCGTCGACGACCCGGACGCTCGGCGATCCGCGATGCGGGTCGGGCCCGCCCGGGCCCGTGCCCAGGAGCAGCCAGTCGGCCGAGACGCCGTAGCGTTCGCAGACGGCGATCAGGAACGCCGCCGGGGGCGAGGATTCCCCCTGCATCCAGCGTCGAATGCTCTGCGCGTGGAAGCCCATCTCGGCTCCGAAGCCCCGGAGCGTCTGGCGGTGCATGAGGAGGCGGATCCGCTCCCCGATGGCGATGTTCATCGCCCTGCGGCGATTTTCCAACGCGTCGTAGTCGCGTGGGATGAACTCGTCTGGTACCTTGTAGTCGGTCACACGATCTCCTCACCGGCGTTCTCGGCGGCGAAGCATTCGTCGTTCGGGAACGGCACCCCCGAGTCTCCGTTGAACTGCGCATCGATCCACCTGAGTATCGCTTCCCAGCAGTCGGTTCCCCCGGCGAGATGGCAGGGCACGCACTCCTCCTGGTCGCCGGACTCGGCGCGGTCGATCGACGCGCGGAGCATCGAGTCTGGCGCGAACCGCGACACCGCCGCGACGATCGGGCAGGCGCTCTGCACCAGCACGAAGCCGGCGAACGCGCTGCACGCGAGGGTTCTGAGGAATGTGGTCTGTGTGGCGCACGTCCCCCGGGTTCTCGGCTCTTGCCTCAGGGCGCAGAGCCACCGCGCACGCGGCGTGAGATCCCGCATCGTCAATCACTCCAGGGTGTGGGACGAGGCCGCCTCGCCGGCGCCAGCCGGGCCTTCGCGGCGCGTCCGTTCGCCTCTGGAGATGACGACGGGAGGTGGAGCGTGAGGCCCGCCGGAAAGATTTCTCCAGGGTTCGCCGGCGCCCTGGAGGGAATGGGCGATCTTGACGCCCTGGTCGAGCGCGTCCGCGCGGGCGACCGGGAAGCGTTCGCGATCTTCCTGCAGACGTACGGCGAGCGCATCCGCGCGAGGGTGCGCCTGCGCCTGAGCCCGTCGGTGCGCCGGCTCGCCGATTCGCAGGACATGATGTCGACCGTGGCGCGCCGGCTCGACCGGTTCGTGCGAGACGGGCGGATCAGGGCCTCCGGGGCCGACGAGCTCTTCTCGCTCGTGCTGACCACCGCCCACAACGCGATCCTCGAGAAGCACCGGCTGGTGCGCCGGCTGCAGCGCGTGGAAGGGCCCGACGCCGCCTGGGCGCGCCCGCTGATATCCGCGTTGCGCGACGACGACGCGGCGGTCGCGCTCGACCCGCTGATCGGCGACGCGCTCAACGCGCTCTCCTCGGACACCGACCGCGCGATCCTCTCTCGCTGGCTCGCCGGCGACACCCTGGCCTCGTGCGGCGCCGCGCTCGGGCTCAGCCCGGAAGCGACGCGGCAGCGTTGGCGCGCGATGCGCCTCACCCTCCGAGAAACCCTGCGACAATGGGGCGATCACTGAACCGCGACGGGAGCGAGACCGCGATGGACACACGCAGCAGTCACGAAGGAGCCGAACCGCGCCGGGCCCCCTGGCCGCTCGACGATGAGAATCTCGCCGAAGCGATCGGGATCGACGCCCGGCGACGCATCGCGTCGGGCGATCGCCTCTCGCTGCGCGAGTATCTGGACGCGATCCCCCACCTGGCACGCAGCCCGGTCGCGCTCGACATCGCGATCGAGTCCGTGCTGCTGTCGCACACCAGGGGTCGGATGGACCGCGAGTCGCTCCTGCGCGCCTCGCAGGAGTTGTCGGAGGCGCACCCCGAGCTGGCGCCCGCGATCAGAGACGCCGCGGCGCTGTCGGCGCTCATGTGCTCGACGCGCACGATGAAGCAGCGCGCCCTCGCCGACCTGCTCCCCACGCCCCCCACCGACTTCGGCCCGCGCCTGCCCGGGCGCGAGGCGCGGTTCCGGCTCGTCGGGTTGCTGGGCATGGGCGCGCACGGCGCGGTCTATCTCGCGATCGACCGCGCGCTGTCGGAGCCAGACCGGCCGGCGCAGGTCGCGATCAAGGTGCTGCTGACCGAGGAATCCGAGAGTCAGGACAGCGCCGTCATCACCAGCGAGGGCGCCAAGGCGCGCCGGATCGACCACCCCAACGTCGTGCGGATCTACGACGCCGGCGTCGCCGACGACGGGCTGTCGTACCTCGTCTCCGAGTATGTCCCGGGCGGGACGCTGCGCAAGGGCGATCGCGCCGTGCAGACCCCCATGCCGGCGCGCGACGCGGCGCGGCTGTGCGCGCAGATCGCCGACGGCGTGCAGGCGGCGCACGCTGCGGGGCTGATCCACTTCGACCTGAAGCCCGACAACATCCTGCTCGGTGCCGACGGCGCGCCCAAGGTCGCCGACTTCAGTCTCGCGGTGCGCAGCGCCGAGCGACTGCTCAAGTCCGACGGGGCAGACCCCACGCCGGGCACCATCGGCTTCATGGCGCCCGAACAACTCCGCGGCGAGACGGCCCGACTCGACGCGCGCGCCGACATCTACGCCCTCGGAGGCATCCTCTACTGGCTGCTGACCGGAGGGTTCCCCAACAGCGCGGGGCTCGAGAACCGGCGGGGCTACGACCCCGGCGCCTCGCACCGTCGCCAGCGCGAGTGCCTCGCGCACCTCCCCACCGACTTGCGCGCGATCGTGCTGCGCGCCCTCTCGCCCGACCCGGAGGCGCGCCATCGCACCGCGGCGCAGTTCGCGGACGACCTGCGCCTCTGGATCGAGAAGCGCCCGATCCCGTGGACCAGGCCCTCGACCGGCCGCGTCGCGACCATGTGGGTGCGCCGACGCCCGATCGTCGCCGGCGTCGCGCTCGCGGCGCTCCTGGGGGCCGGGGCCGCCGCCGGGACGGTCGCCAGACTCAACGCCCTCGCTCGCGCCGCGGACGCCGAAGCCAAGGCCAAGGCGTTCGACGCGCAGATCGCGCAGGCCCGCCTCGAAGAAGAAGAGCGATGGAAGACCGAGGCGCGCAAGACGATCTCCGTCCTGCAGGGACAGTGGCGCCACATCATGCGTGAGGGCGTCGCGACGGAGAACCTGACCGTGCTCTGGGCGCAAGAGTCGCTCTTCGGCGGCGGGCTCATCACCGACAACGCCATGGTCGACGCCACCCGGCGCCAGCGCGCCGAGCTGTACCGCGTCGCCTTCGCCGAAGTCGTGCGCACGCAGGGCGTCGACAGCGTCGAAGCGCTCGTGCTCGGCTCCAGCGCCGTGTACTCCGACCTTTTCGTCGGGAACACCTACGCCGCGTCGCAGGTCTTCGACGAGTTCGCGCCGCACTGGCGAGATCGCCTCACCGATGACGACCGCTGGCGCACGATCCTTCGTGTGCTCGAGGAGTGCATCGGCGCGCAGCGTGCCTCGCTGAACGGCGCGCCCCTCCCGAGCGATGACCACTTCGCCTCGCTGGCGAACGAGGTCCGCGGCATGACGGACGCGAGCCCGATGCGACTGCTTATCCGCGAGACGAACAAGATCGTCCGCGAGCGAGAACGCGTCGAGCCGAGCCTGTCGGCGAGCGGATCGTGAGCGACCATCGCACGCCAACGGACGTGCGGGATCGACTTGTGGACCATTTCTTCGCCCTTTGGGCGCGCTTGTGGACCATATTTGTTGCCGCGCGATCCGGCGCACACGCGCAACTGTTCGCTTGCGAATGACATAGCGATACGGGGATGTTTTCCTGCGTCTCTGCGCGCTTTGCGCTTGTGGCTTGCGCGAGCGATCAGTACAGTGCGCTCGCACGCGTGTGACGCGGCGCGCCCTTGTCGGCGCACCCGCTCTCGCACCCGGGGGTGCGTCGTCCGCTGATTCGTTGTCACCGCTCGGGTCATCGTGAGCCGGGCGCGGTTTCTCCTCAACGCGGCGACAGCCGCAAGGAGCAGAGTCATGGTGCGCACGCATCGAACGGTTCTCGGGTCGCTCGCCGCCCTCGTCGGGCTCGCCGGCGCGACCGCTGCGGTCGGGGGCATCACCCCATCGTTCTGTTTCCCCCTGAACAACGGGAATTTCAACCTCGGCTTCGCCTTCTGGAGCCCGGACGTCGAGCTCGGTGAGTTCGGCGACACGAGCACGAACGCCCTCGTCTCGGCCACCCCGCTCGGGTTCCTCCCCGCGCAGGGCAACATCGCCACCTTCTTCACCGAGGCGTCAGCCGACTGGGAGTGCCTCACGCCCAACGGCAGCGCCGCCTCGTCGACGGTCGTGCTCTCGCGCACCGTTCTCAGCGCCACGGCGCCGACGCTCCGCTTCCGCTACGGCGCGCAATACAGCTTCCTCGTCGCACGGGGCGGGCTCGTCGAGTACTCCCTCGTCGCGGTCCTCACGAACCGCACGACGGGGCAGATGATCAAGTGCCCCCTCGCCCGCGACCGGAGATCCTCAGTCACCGGGCAGGAAGGGATCCTCCAGGTGCCCTTCACCACGTTCACCAGCTGCAACTGCACCGGCAACAACTTCATCCAGCCCGGCAACGAGATCGAGGTCGAGGTCGTCTTCAGCGTCCGCGCCGACGGGAGGCCCACCGACTCGATCTCGTTCATCGGCGGGCCCGGCTATGCCGACGACTTCGAGTTCTGCAACATCCTGTGTCTCGAGCCCATCGATCCCGTCGAGAAAGCGGACAACATGATGACCGCCGCGCCCGTCGCCACCTTCCGCGACTTCGGACCCATCGCAGCCGATGTGTCCGGCGACGATCTCCGTCTCGCCCTCTTCGACATCGACGGCGACGGCGTGATCACTCCCGAAGAGATCATGGAGCGCATCAACGCCAACGAGGTCGTCAACCTCACGCTCTCCCCCGCCGACCTCAACGCCGATGGAGTCGTCGACCACGCCGACCTCGAGATCATGATGCGGGTCATGGTCACCCCCGACGCGAACAACCCCCTCCTGGGCGATGTCAACGCCGACGGCGTCGTGGATCGCGCCGACGTCAGCGCGATACTCGAACTCATGCGCTGAGCCGGCAAGGCCTTTCAGCAACGCCACGCCAAAAGAAAGACCCCCGCGCCGTTCTCACGGCGCGGGGGTCGCTTTCAAGCGGAGAGGGGGGGATTCGAACCCCCGATACGGTTACCCGTATACAGCATTTCCAGTGCTGCTCCTTCAGCCTCTCGGACACCTCTCCGGGGTGTCGCCGACCGACCCGAAGGGCGACCGGCGCAGGGAGCGAGAGGGTACGCACCGCCCCGCCCGTTGTCAGCAGATATGCCCGGGCGGGACGGGGCCTTCCGGGCCGCCGGGGCGAACAATGCCCGGTGAGCAGAGGACGCAAAAACCACAGACCCGACCTCAACGGCGTCCTCGTCGTCGACAAGCCCTACGCCATGACCTCGGCGAAGATCGTCGGCATCGTCCGCAAACGCACCGCCGGGGCGAAGGTCGGGCACGCCGGCACGCTCGACCCCCTCGCCACCGGCGTGCTCGTGCTCTGCCTGGGTAAGGCCACGAAACAGATCGAGTCGCTGATGGGCACCGAGAAACGATACCTCGCCGACCTCGATCTTTCGGCGTTCTCCCCGAGCGACGACCTCGAGACCGAGCCCGATCCGGTCCCGGTCGATCGCCCCCCCACCATCGATCAGGTGCGCGACGCGTGCTCGCGGTTCGTGGGCGAGATCGAGCAGCGCCCCCCCACCTATTCCGCGGTGCAGATCAAGGGCGAGCGCGCGTACGACCTCGTGCGCGCCGGCAGACTGCTCGAACGACCGGCTGCGAAAAGAATCCGCATCGACGCGATCGAGGTCTTCGCGTACGAATGGCCGCGCCTCACGCTCGACATCCGCTCGGGTCGCGGCGTCTACATCCGCTCGCTCGCGCGCGACCTGGGCGAGGCGCTGGGTACGGGCGGCATGCTCACGGCGCTGCGCCGCACAGCGGTCGGCCGGTTCAAGGTCGAGGACGCGTGGACGCTGGAGACACTGCCGGAGCAGGTCGGGGCGGAGCATTTGCTCACGCTCACGACCCCTGCGCCGACGCACGCGCCGGCAGACTCTCCGTGCGCGGAGGCATGATCAACTCGTTCCGCGCCGCTGGCCCGGCTCACGACGACGGGTCGGGGCTGGCATGCTGCTGCGCGGGTTGGTCAGGGAGTGGGTCGCCGTAGGGCTGCTGTCTCCCGGCCCTGATGGGCCGGAAGCGCTTCATGTGCTGGTTCGCGATGATGACCACGCCTGCGATCCAGAGGCCAAGACCGGTAAGACACACCCCGACCGGCATGAGCACCCAGAGTACGCCTGACGCGTTGCCAGCGGGATTCGCGCTCGCGGCGGTGGTCGTGTTGATGAACGGACCGGCTCTCCCCGTGCCGAATCCCAGAACGAACTCCCGTTGATGATGTTCGCGAGTTCCGCGGCCTCGGCGCGCGTCGCCGGGTCATCGGGCGATGCGCCGGCCCGCACCAGCAGCGCTCGCAGCACATCGACGGCGTAGGGGCCGGCGATTTCGTCGAGATGCTCGCCGGTTTCAAGCCGGAACGGGAACAACGGGTTTTCTCGCGACAGTCGCAGGTCGTGGGCGGCTCCGTCGAGCGCGACCACGGTCACGGTGATATCGGTCAGCGACTGCGAGAACGGATTCGAGAGCAGGCGCGAATCGAACGTGCCCGAGGCCCTCACGACCACGCGTTGATACTGGGCCGAAGCGGGCTCTCCGGTGGATGTGCTCGCGGTCTGCGCCGTGGCGGGGAGCGCGAACGCGACCCATGACGCGAGAAAGAGCGTCAGGGTCGTGATCGCGATCGTCCACGCGACGATCACGAGGAAGACCCCCCCGGCGCCGCGCACTCGCATCGAGGGCGCGAGGACGCCTTCCCGGAGCAGATCGGCGCCGCACTCGGGGCAGCGTGGCGAGGAGAGCCGGATCGTCGGGTAGCCGCAGCTCGCGCACTCTGGCTGGGTGGGTTTGCGGCGCCTGTTCCCCAGAAGTCGCCAGAGCAACAGGACTAGCCACGCAAGCACGGCGAGGGAGAGGAAGGTCACGAAGAAGACGATGTAGCCGATGGCGTGCATAGTCGTATGACCTCATGGCGCAGGCGGGCTGGATCAGGGAGCGCCAGCGGTGAGAACGAAAGTGCGTCAGCGCGGCGACGGCGACACCGACGGGGACCCGCCAGCGAGAGTACATGATCGCAGAGAACGCGGTGCGCCGAAAAATGCACAACGCCCGGCCTGTGGAGGACCGGGCGTTGTGATATATCGTGAAGCAGTTGGGAGGCCGTTGACCGGTCGTTGCCGACCGGCTGCCCGCTTTCGCGGACGAGGATGTGTTGACCTAGCCGACCGGAGATCGCTCTCCGCCTCTCGGGGTTAAGTGAGAGGACGAATCGGTCTAAGGAAATCCCTTAGAAAGGAGGTGATCCAGCCGCAGGTTCCCCTACGGCTACCTTGTTACGACTTAGTCCCAGTCACCGAGCTTGCCGTGGGCACTATTGAGATATAGCGACTTCGGGCACTCCCGGCTTCCATGACTTGACGGGCGGTGTGTACAAGGCTCAGGAACATATTCACCGGGGCGTAGCTGATCCCCGATTACTAGCGATTCCAACTTCATGCAGTCGAGTTGCAGACTGCAATCTGAACTGGGGCGTGGTTTTTGCGATTTGCTCCGCCTCGCGGCCTCGCTTCGCTCTGTCCACGCCATTGTAGCACGTTTGCAGCCCTAGGCATAAGGGCCATGAGGACTTGACGTCATCCCCACCTTCCTCCGGTTTGACACCGGCAGTCTCACTAGAGTCCCCGCCATGACGCGCTGGCAACTAGTGATAGGGGTTGCGCTCGTTGAGGGACTTAACCCGACACTTCACAGCACGAGCTGACGACAGCCATGCAGCACCTGTGCATGTTCCATTCCGAAGAATGTCACTCATGTTTCCATGAGCTAATCCATGCATGTCAAGCCTAGGATAAGGTTCTTCGCGTTGCTTCGAATTAAGCAACATGCTCCACCGCTTGTGTGAGCCCCCGTCAATTCCTTTGAGTTTTAATCTTGCGACCGTACTCCCCAGGCGGTGCACTTAATGGTTTTCCTACGACCAGGACGGCGTCAAAACCGCCCCGGTCTAGTGCACATCGTTTACGGCGTGGACTACCAGGGTATCTAATCCTGTTTGATCCCCACGCTTTCGTGCCTCAGCGTCAACACTGGCCCAGCTGCCCGTCTTCACCTTCGGCGTTCCGATCGATATCTACGCATTTCACCGCTCCACCGATCGTTCCGACAGCCCTTACCAGGTTCAAGAAGTGTGGTTCGCCCCGCAATTCCACGGTTGAGCCGTGGGATTTCACAGGACGCCTACACCTCCGCCTACGCACCCTTTAAGCCCAGTGATTCCGAGTAACGCTCGGGCCTCTCGTATTACCGCGGCTGCTGGCACGAGATTAGCCGGCCCTTCCTCTGGACCCGGTCAATATTCCTAGGTCCTGACAGCGGTTTACACGGCGGAGCCGCTTCATCCCGCACGCGGCATTGCTCCGTCACACTTTCGTGCATTGCGGAAGATTCGTTGCTGCAGCCTCCCGTAGGAGTCCGGGCAGTGTCTCAGTCCCGATGCGGCCGGTCGTGCTCTCACACCGGCTACCCGTCTTCGGCTTGGTGGGCCGTTACCCCGCCAACTACCTGATAGGACATTTCCCGATCCCGAGGCGCCGAAGCTTTCCTCCTGGGAGCACATGGGGTATTACCCAGGGTTTCCCCTGGCTATCCCCCACCTCGGGGCACGTAGAAATGCATTACTCGCCCGTCCGCCACTTTCACCACCGAAGTGGTTCTCGTTCGACTTGCATGCTTTAGCCATGCCGCCAGCGTTCACTCTGAGCCAGGATCAAACTCTTCACTTGTGTATCGTTGGTCCTCGCCGAAGCGAGGGTTCCTGCGATGAGAAGGTTTGTCCGGCGCCGACGACCGAAGTCGCCGGCCGGTCCCCATGGGTTCAAAGGACCCATGGGCTCTTGATCACTCATTCTTTTGGGCGCTCATCTTACGATGAGTTTGAAAGCCTGCACGAGAATCAGTGACCGATCGAGGGGGCTGTGATACCCACTCGACCAGCGTTTGATCTGTACGCGACGGATGCCCTGCCAAGGGCCGGTCGTGCGACCGTTTCCGCCGCGTCACATTCTCGCGGCTTTCCCAACTGCTCACTTGCCAAAGAACAACCCCATTCCAGCATCTCGCCGGGTTGTCGGGGTGACCCGCCAGCCGCTGGCTGACGAGCGGGGAAAGATAGCCGGACGCCCCGGGGTGTCAAGCGGAGGGACTTTCATTTTCTTCGCCGAATCCTCACGCCCCCTCGGCCCGACTCCCCGAAAGTCGCCGTAAACCACTGCAAAACAAGGCCTTTCGGACCTCTGCCCGCCACGCCCCCGCTCACGCACAACCACCGGCCGGCGCCCCTCGACGCCTCTCGGGCGTGACCCCCAGCGTCGCCGCCCAGATCGACTCCGGACGACCCTCCCGCCGACGCGCACGCAGCGCCCGGCTCGCCGCTCGCAGCGTCGCCCCGGTCGTCGAGACATCGTCCACCAGCACCACCGTCCAGCCCCCCAGATCGATCCCCCCGCGGAGGGTGAACGACCCCTTCGCATTCCGTTCCCGGGCCGCCCGGCTCTCCTGCCGGCGCTGGCTCGCCCGGTGCGATCGCCGCAGGCCCCGGACCAGCGGCGCCCCGAGCCCCAGCGCCACCCCCTCCCCGATCACCCCGGCGTGGTCGATGCCCCTCGCCCATCGCCGACGCAGACTCATCCCCACCGGGACGACGCAGACCCGCTCCCCGGGCAAGCCCGCCTCTCGCAGGCGCGCGGCGAGCACCCTCCCAAGCGCCACCCCGAGCGGCGCGTGCCGCGTGAACTTCACCTCTTTGATCCACGACGCCAGGTCGCCCTCGTAGGCGCCCAGACGCACGAATCGCGACCACGGGTGCTTCCACTGGCGGCAGCGCGCGCACCCGAACTCGTCCTCTTCGCCCGGGCCGACGTCGCCGCCGCAGCGGTTGCAATACTCGTCGAAATCATCGGGTTTCCAGCCGAGTTCTTCGATGCGCCGCGCGAGCGGCGACGCGACGGGCGCGAGCCAGAACGCCTCGATCCGGCGCAGAAACTCGATCGCCGACGACCCCCTTGCTGGCGAGGGATCAGGAGCGCGAGAAGGGATGGACGCAGGGGCGGGCGACCCCCCCGGCGCCGGACCGGGCGGCAGGGGCGGCCACACGAACGGAGCCGGGACTGCCGGAAGCGGGGCGATCTCGCTGCTGCGTTGGTTCTCGCCGGACATGCTCACAGTGTCGCGAAACGCGACCGGGCTGTCCAGACGGGAGGGCCGCCGGGGCTCAGGCGCGCAGGCGCTGGCGGATAAGCGTCGCGCGCTCGACGCGGCGCTCGTTCTGGTCCATCTCGCGCCCGGCGAGGCGCTGGAGGTGGGCCGGCTGGGAGAGCAGGATGAGCTGGTTCACCGGCTCGAGCCCGACCTCCTTGATGACGCCGACCTGGATGCCCAGGCGGACGAGACTGAGCTGCTGGAGCGATTCCTCGGCGTCGATCATGCGCGCGTGGAGCAGCGTCCCGAGCGCGCGATGGACGCGGTCCTCGAGGAAGCTTCGACGCTTCTCCATCAGCACGCCGCGCGCGTGGCGCTCGTACTGGATCACCTCGGGGATGATGCGTTCGGAGAGTTCGGCGAGCAGGTCGTGCTCGGTGCGTCCCAGCGTGGTCTGGTTGGAGAGCTGATAGATGTCGCCCGCGGCCTCGGAGCCCTCGCCGTAGAACCCTCGCACAGCGATGTTGAGCGCCTTGGCGGCGCGCCGGACCTTGTCGATTTCGCCAGTGAGTTTCAGTGCCGGCATGTGCAGCATGGCCGAGACGCGCAGGCCGGTGCCGACATTGGTCGGGCAGGCGGTGAGGAAGCCAAACCGCTGCGAGAAGGCGTAGTCGAGGCGGTCTTCGAGCTTCTCGTCGACCTCCTCGATGTGCTTGAGCGCCTCTTCGAGCGCCAGCCCGCTGCGCATGACCTGAATGCGCAGGTGGTCCTCTTCGTTGACCATGATCGAGAGCCACTCGTCGGGCGCCGAGATCGCGACGGCGCGCGGCTCGCTCGCGCGGGCGTGCTGCTTGGAGATCAGGTGTCGCTCGTGCAGGACGAGGCGCTCGATCGTCGGTGATTCCTCGAGATCAACCCAGAGCAGCTGGGACGCGAGGTGAGAATTGATCGCGCGGTCGCGCACGAGGGTGAGGAGTTCTCGCCGCTCGTCGCGCTTCGCGCGATGCGGGAAGGGGAACCCGGCGATGTTGCGCGCGAACCGGATGCGCGACGACATGACGACATCGCCCTCGCGTCCCCCGGTGCGCAGCCACTCGGCGCCGCCCTCGAAGCGTTTGGGGGTGGGGCTCACCCGCGCTCCTCCTCTGGTCGCTGGTCGCCCGCGCGCCGGGCTTTGCCCTGCTCGGCCGGCGCCGTGCGCGCGGGTTTCGACTCGGGCTCGCCCCCCTGCTCGCCGTGGAGTTTGCGGATGCGGTCGCGGATCGACGCGGCCTTCTCGTATTCCTCGGAGCGGATCGCGTCCTCGAGCTCGCGCCGAAGCGCCGTCAGCTCGCGATGCAGCCCGGCGGAGATGCCGGCGCGTTTAGGCGTTCTGCCGACGTGGTGCGTCGCCCCCTCGTGGGCGCGCGAGAGCAGCGGCGTGAGCTGCTCCTCGAAGGTGTCGTAGCAGTCGGGACAGCCGAGAAGCCCCTTCTCACGGAACTCGGCCCAGGTGCTGCCGCAGGTCGGGCACTCGGCGGGCCTGGCCTGCTCGGCCTGAGCGCCGGCCTGGGTCATGACGAACTTGGTGAGGAGCTCGTTGATCGGGGTGTGCGCGACGACGACGCCCTCGGTCTGGGCGTGCTGCTCGCAGAGGTGCCGCTCGACCTTCTTGCCGCTCTTGATCACGACCTCGTGAACGGTCGCTTCATTCTGGCAGCCGGGGACCTCGCACTTCATGGGGAACGCTAGCCGTCCCGGGTGTGTCGGGCGAGCGCCGGGCGTGTGCGCACCCGACGCGTCTCACGCGTGCCCGGACGCGCGACGGACCGCGAGCAGCGTGGGGACCAGCGCCGCGGCTTCGCGGACGTCGAGCATCGTGCTCGCGTCGGACAGGGCCTGGCGAGGGGCTGTGTGGCATTCGAGGAAGACGGCGTGCACGCCGGCGGCGACGGCGGCCTTGGCGAGCATCCCGGCGCGCTCGGGACGCCCCCCGGTGGTGTCGGTCGCGCCGGGCAGCTGCGTCGAGTGGGTCGCGTCGAAGCACACCGGGGGCGAGTCGTCGCCCGCCAGCTCGATCATGTCGACGACCCCGATGAAGTCGTTCACCAGACGGTGATACCCGAAGAAAGTCCCCCGCTCGGTGAACATGAGGTCGCGGCAGCCGGTCTGCGCGAGCTTCTTCAGCGGCCCGCTCATCTCGCGCGGCGAGAGGAACTGACCCTTCTTGACATTGACGGCGCACCCCTTCGACGCGCCCGCCTCGCCGGCGGCCAGCAGCAGGTCGGTCTGGCGGCACAGGAACGCCGGGATCTGCAGGATGTCGACCACCTCCGCCGCGAGGGCCGCGTGCTCGGGCTCGTGGATGTCGGTGGTGACGGGCACGCCCAGCGTCTCGCGGATTCCGGCGAGCGCGTCGAGGCCCTGGCGGATGCCCGGCCCGCGCGAGGAACCGATGCTCGTGCGGTTGGCCTTGTCGAAGCTGGCCTTGAAGATGTACTGCGCGCCGGCGGCGTCGCACGCGTCGCGCATCGCACGCCCCACGGCAAGGCACAACTCGACCGACTCGAGCACGCACGGCCCGGCGATGATCGCGAGGGGGTTTCGTGCGCCGATAACCACGGGCTTGACGCCGGAACCGGGCTTGGACGCGACTTCGCAGACTCTCGACATTGGACTCCCTTTCGACGCGCAACACTAGCGCATCTGGTCGCGGGCCGGGCGGCGCCATAACACGCGCGTCCACCGATCCGGCACGACCGGACCGCCTTCGTCCCCGGGGTCGGCGCCGGGTTGCACCGCCCCCCGGCGTGCGTCGATGAACCCACGCGCGGGACATCGTTCGGCGGGTTCGAGAACCCATCATGCCCCCGCGTGCGTACAGGCAGTCAAGAGGCGTACGGAGGCGCATGATGGCGGCGATGCCCCAGCAACCAGAAGCGTTCTGCGACCAGGTCCGAGCGATGCTCGAGCGCATGCGACCCGACCTGGAGGTCGACACCAGCGGGCCCAACGAGCTCATCGTCGATGGGCGACGCCTCGACCTTGAGAACCTGTACAGGATGGTCATCCAGGACCCCGACCGCGGCGTCGAGATCGTCGAGCAGTACCTCGACCACCTCTTCGCGGGCGAGGCGATCACCGCCGCTGCCATGCCCCTCGAGATGGCACGCCAGCGGATCATGCCTCGCATCCAGCCCGAATCGATCTTCCAGCGACTCTCGCGCGAGCAGGTGGCCCATGTGCCCTTCGTCAACGACACGGTGATCGTGTTCGTCATCGACCTGCCCCACGTCACGGTCAGCGTCACGACCGAGCAGATCGTGCGCTGGGGCGTCAGCGTCGAGGACCTCGAGGATATCGCCCGCAAGAACCTGCGCATGTTCACGCCCAAGCTCCCCTACCGGCTCATCGAGCACGACAGCGGCGGCAAGGCGGCGATCATCGCCGAGCAGGACGGCTACGACGCGGCGCGCCTCCTCCTCAACGACCTGCACCAGCAGCTCGCGCCCCGGCTCGGGGGCGACTTCTTCGTCGCCACCCCGGCGCGCGACGTGCTCGTCGCCGTCTCGGCGGCGCCCGACGAGTTGCTCTCCAAGGTCCACGAGAAGGTCGATCGCGACTACCGTCGAATGCCCTACCCCATCAGCTCGCGCTACTTCTTCGTGACGCGCGACGGAATCGCGGGCACCGACGAGGCGTGCGACCGCGATCAGGCCGCCTGACGAGGGTGTGAACGGGCGGCGCGCGTACGATCAGCACCCCCGTGATCCTCGTCATCGACAACTACGACAGCTTCACCTGGAACCTCGTCCACGCGCTGTCTCTCGCGAGCAGCGCACTGGGCCTGGGCCACGAGGTGCGCGTCGTCCGCAACGACGCGCTGCGCGCGCACGACGCCGCCGCGATGTCGCCCTCGTGCGTCGTGCTCTCGCCCGGCCCGTGCGGCCCGCGCGACGCGGGGGTCTGCGTCGATCTCGTGCGCACCCTCGCCGGGCGGACGCCGATCCTCGGCGTGTGCCTCGGGCACCAGGCCATCGCCGAAGCGTTCGGCATGCCCGTGACGCGCGCGCCCACGCCCGTTCACGGCAAGGCGTGCGAGCTCGTCCACGACGGTCGCGGCGTGTTCGCCGGGCTGCCCTCGCCCCTGCGCGCGGCGCGGTACCACAGTCTGCACACCGGCGCGGACGCCGTCGAGCGGGCGCGCGACGCGTCCGGGCGCTGGGAGGTCAGCGCGTGGACCACGGACCGCACGAGCGACGCAGAGACCCGCATCGTGATGGGCCTGCGCCGGGTCTGGAACGCCCCCGGCCTGGCGCCGGTCGAGGGGGTCCAGTTCCACCCCGAGAGCTACCTGACCGAACGAGGGATCGAGATGCTCGCGAACTTCCTGAGGATGACGCCCGGACGCGCCGGCGATCCACGCCCCGGCGCGACGCCGGCTACGATCGTGCCCTCACGCTGATCCGAGACGAGGAGACGCCAGTGGCCGACAGCACTTCCACGATGTCCAGCACCCCGATGTCCACTTCCTCGCAGGCGCGCGGCATCCTGACCGCCGAGCACGCGGGCGCGATCGACTTCGCGGTGATCGGGACCGACTACCTGCTGCGCCTCGCCGTCGCGGCGCCGCTGCCCCCCGGCGAGATCGGGAAGCGCATCGTCGGCACGATCCGCGCCCAGGCGCGTCGGATCGACGTTGTCACCACGGGCGGTCGCTTCGTGGAGCCGGTCTACGGCAAGCCCCGGCGCGTGCAGGGGCAGATCGTCTCGCTGGACCCCAACACCGACACCCTCGTCGTGCTCGCGCACACCGACCTGCCCTTCGTGTGCAAGACCAACGGGATCCAGCACGCCGGCGACTTCAAGGTCGGCCAGCTCGTGAGCTTCGATGTCGCCCCGGGGACCTCGTTCACGCAGTCGGCGTGACGCAGGTCAGCCCAGCTCGGCCCAGAGCGATTCCCACATCGCGATCTCGTCGTCCCTGCGCAGCTTGCCCTCGCACTCGCGCAGCAGGGTCTTCGCGCGCACCGGGTCGTTGAGGTACCTGCCGGCGAGCAGCGCCGACATCAGCCGGACGCGAGCCGATTCGGCGTCGTAGGGGTTGGCCCTGAGGAACGCCGCGTAGGCGGTCGACGCCGGCTCGTGCTTGCCGGACGCGAACAGCAGATTCGCGAGCGAGAGCTGGGCGGCGCGGGGGAGCGTGTCGTCGGCGTGCGCGTCGAGGAGCGCGGCGTAGGCGCGCTCGGCGGCGTCTGCGTCGCCCGTGCCCACGGCGCGCGTCAGGTTCGAGCGCAGGCGCATGCGTTGATCGTCGGTCTCGGCGCGAGCCCGGCGCGTGCGCTCGTCGGCAGCGGGCTCGGTCGGGCGGGCCGTCCACGGGTCGTTCCTGACGCTGAGCTCCTTGAAACGCCTGCGCCGGCGCGACTGCTTGAACAGCGTCAGCAGGTCGTAGGGCTCGCGGGCGAGGACGCCGGTCCCCAGGAGCGCGAACGCGACCGAGATGCCGAAGGCGTAGCCCCCGAGGTGTGCCGCCGTCGCGACATTCCCGCTCCCGATGCCGCGCATGGCGATGTCGCGGAAGATCGCGAAGCCGATGAACCAGGTCGCCGGGATGACCAGGGGCATGATGAGGAAGAAGAACAGGAACCCGCGGATGCGCGTGCGAGGGAACAGCACCAGATAGGCGCCGGTGACGGCGGCGATGGACCCGCTGGCCCCGATCACCGCGGTGTTGTCGACGAGCATGTGCACCGCGCCCGCGATGACCCCCCCGACGAGATAGAACAGCAGGAACCAGAGGCGCCCGAAGCGGTCCTCGACGTTGGGCCCGAAGACCCAGAGCACCAGCATGTTGCCGGCGAAGTGCCAGATGTCGCCGTGCATGAACTGGTAGGTCAGGTAGGTCCAGAACGGAGAGCCCGGCGCGAGCATGAGCGCGTCGGTCAGGGGCGTGGCGCCGCCGGCGCGTGCTCCGGAATCGACGAGCATCTGCGCGATGAACATGATCGCGTTGCTCGCGAGCAGCGCGTAGGTGGTCAGCGTCGGGAGCCGGAGAGGTCGATCTGTGCCGAGTGGGATGTACACGGGAGGTCAGATGGTATCGGGATCGACGCGCACGCCGCGCAGGATTCGGGTGTCGATCAGTTCGTGCGACCAGCGATGGAGGACGCGTCCGAGCAGGTGCTCGTCGTGCCAGTCGTCGGGGACGCGCAGGAGCAGGATGTCGGCGCTCGCGCCGACGCGCAGCGCGCCGGCGTCGTCGAGGCCCAGCGCCGACGCGTTGTCGCGCGTGATCATGCGCCACGCGTCGGCCGGGGTCGGGACGAAGACAGAGGAGGGGTCGCTCGCGAGGATGGATCGCGTCTTGGCGACCTCGATCATCGCTCTGGCGACGCGGGGCATCGCGTGGTCCGGCCCTCCGGCGACATCGGAGCCCAGCGCGACGCGCACGCCGTGCTCGCGCGCCGTCGTGAGATCGAACAGCCCCGAGCGCAGGAAGGTGTTGGCGGTCGGGCAGTGCACCACGACGCTGCGCCGCGCCGCGATCAGCGCCCACTCGTCGGACGAGAGGTGGACCGCGTGGGCGAGCAGCGTGCGCGCCGTCAGCAGGCCGAACCGGTCATACACATGCGTATAGGTCGGGTCGTCGGGGAAGAGATCACGCACACGGGCGATCTCGGCGAGGGACTCGCACAGATGCGTCTGGATGAACAGATCAGGACGCTCCTTGGCGCACCAGCCGCACTCGGCGAGCAGCTCGTCGGAGCACGCGATCGCGAAGCGCGGGTTCAGCGACGGGCGGACGCGCGATCCCCGCTCATCGCGAGGGGCGAGGAACGGCGTGGGCACGGGCGAGAGTCTGACCCGCTCGCGGTCCTCGGAGACGAGCGAGGCCGGCGCTTCGCGGTCCATCTGGACGCGTCCGACGGTGGCGCGCAGTCCGGATCGCTCGATGAGGGTCATCGAGTCGCGCGCCGCTTCGGCGTGGCTCGAGAGGTACCCGGCGAAGGCGAGCGTGCCCTCCCGGGCGAGGGACCGCAGCGCCCGGCGGGTCACCTCGCGGGCGGCGCCGGCGCCGAACCACGACTCGGCCGGGAAGACGACCTCGCGGAGCCACTCGAGCAGGGGCAGCCCGTCGCAGCCCTCGGCGCCGAACTGGGGGATATGGAGGTGCGCGTCGATGAACGCCGGCGAGACCACCAGGTTCGGCCCCCCGGCGTCGGGACGCATGCCCGAGGGCAGCGCGCCCTCCCCGACCTCGGAGATCCGGTCCTGTTCGAGACGAAGCCAGCCGGGGACCGGGGGTCGGGCGGGGTCGAGGATGAGTCTTCCTTGGACGAGCACAGGGCGAGGGTAGCAACGGTTTGTCGCGTCGGTGTGTCCCCCGAGTGGGTCGGGGCGTACAGTCCGGGCCTGGCGCACGCGACACGATTGCGAGCGTCCGGTCGCATTCATCCGAACTCAAACGCTTCCAGCACGCAGGGTTGCTCGACATGACTACAGCCGCAGCCAAGGGCCTCGAAGGGGTCGTCGCCGCCGAAACCGAGATGTCTTTCATCGACGGCGAGAAGGGCGTTCTCGAATACGTCGGCATCGACATCGATTCGCTCGCCCGGCACAGCACCTTCGAGGAGACGGTCTTCCTTCTGTGGAACCGTCGCCTGCCGAAGAAGGCCGAGCTCGAGGCGTTCAACAAGAACCTGCGCTCGCACTACGCGATCCCGGCCGAGCTGATGACCCTCCTGCGCCAGATGCCCAAGTCCGCGCAGCCGATGCACATGCTCCGGACGATGGTGTCCGCCATGGCCATGCTCGACAAGGACCCCAACAACATCGAGCTGGGCGAGTACCGGCGCAAGGCGACGATCCTCCTCGCGCAGACCCCCACCATCATCGCGGCGTTCGACCGCATCCGAAACGGCAAGGAGCCGATCGCCCCCGATCACAACCTCTCCTTCGCCGCCAACTTCCTCTACATGCTCAACGGCGAGAAGCCGACCGCGACCATGGAGCGCGCCTTCGACGCGTGCATGATCCTCCACGCCGACCACGGGCTCAACGCCAGCACCTTCACCTCGCTGGTCATCACCTCGACGCTCTCGGACTTCTACTCCTCGATGACCGGCGCGATCGGCGCGCTGCGCGGGCCGCTGCACGGCGGCGCGAACGAGGGCGTGATGGTCACGCTGCGCGAGATCGGCTCCCTCGACAAGGTCGACGCCTTCGTCGCCGACGCGCTCGCCAACAAGAAGAAGATCATGGGCTTCGGGCACCGCGTCTACAAGGCCTACGACCCGCGCGCCAAGTACCTCAAGACCCTCGCCGAGCAGCTCTCCAAGGACACCGGCAACGAAGAGCTCTACAAGATGAGCAAACGCATCGAGGACGCGATGCACGCCGCCGTCTCCGCCAAGGGCATCTACCCCAACGTCGACTTCTACTCCGCCACCATGTACCACTCGCTCGGGCTCAAGCTCGACCTCTTCACCCCGATGTTCGCCATGAGCCGCATCTCCGGCTGGGCTGGCCACAACCTCGAGCAGCTCTCCGACAACCGGCTCATCCGCCCCAAGGCGGCGTACGTCGGCCCCCACGGCGTCAAGTACGTCCCCCTCAACGAGCGCGGCTGAGCCGACGCTTCGCATGACGAGTGATCCAGGCGCGGGCCCGAGAGGCCCGCGCTTTCTTTTTTGACTAGCGCTGCGCCGCGGCGCGCTGGCGCTCTTCCAGCGTCGGGAGAGGGCGCACGCCCAGCGTGTCCACGATCATGCTCAGCGTGGCGTTGGTCTCATGGTCGCGGCTCTCAGAGGGCCAGCGCGAGACCGTGAGACGGATGGGACCCTCGATGTCGCGCCGTGTCTTCACGACGATCGCCGAGCGGAAAAAACCGGGCGAATCGCTCACCGGCGAGCGCGCGAGGATCTCGCCGCGAGTCTGCGTCACGCTGTCGGACTCGATGGTGTACCCCTGCGCCTCCAACGAGAGACGGGCGGCGACGTGCACCGAGCGCATGTCGAGCGTCTCGGGCAGGTCGACGAAACGCCCGCCCGACACCCAGGGGGGCGAGGGCGTCGAACTGCAGGCGGTCGTCACCGCGACGAGCGCGCAGAGCGCGAGGGCGGCGAGAGCGGATCGTCGGTGAGGGTGGCGAGCCATTGGGTGATGTCGAGATCGGCAGGAAGATCCGCGCCGGGCCACATCTTGAGAGCGTCGGCGAGCATGGCGTGGAGCTGGGCGTCCGACAGGTCCAGCGGGCGCGACTCCCCGGCCGGCGGCGTGGGCTCTCGCCGCGCGGCAGCTCGGCCCTCCCCGGCGCGTCGCGGGGCGTCGTGATCCCTCGTCGGCTCGACCTTGAGCGGCGCCGCCCTGCATGCGCTCGCCTCCCCGGCGATTCGACGCAGCTCGTCGGGGCCCAGCCCGAACTCCTCAAGCCACCGGCGCAGGGCGTAGGGGTCGAGCGGGACCTCGGGCTTGCCGGCTGCGGGCGACACGGCGCGCGCTTTGGGGGCGTCGATGTCGGAGGCGAGCTGCGCCAGGAACCCCTCGCTGGTGATCGAGGCGGCGCCCGCCCGCTTGGCTGCCCGGCGCAGGCGCTGGTCCGAGGACACGACCGTGACCCGGCGCGGGTCTGGGGAATCTCGCAGCAGCCGCTCGATGAGGGTGTCCGCGTCGCGACCGGGCCCGGCGAAGCGCAACTCAACGCCCCCGACCGCCCGGGGCCAGCCGCGCGGCCTTGTCCCATCGCAGACAAGCAGGGCTTTCCCCCGGCCCCAGCGCGATCCGGAGACCAGCTCGGCCAGCGCCGGCGCGTCGATCCCGGCCAGGTGCGGGGGCAGCACGCCGGTGACATGGATCGCGTTGTACGCGTCGACGAGCAACACTCGGAGGCCTTTCGGGGGGGTCGTGTCTGGCGGGCGCGGCCCGGATTCATGGCCCGGTCCGCTTGTCCGGGAGGGGTCTGGGCGGGATACTCTCGGCCTGACTCCCGGCCTGAGTGGCGGGAATGGTTGTCGGCCTGCGCCTCGCGGGCCTGATGTGATTCACACGCTGCCGCCCTTCAAGCGGCTGGAAGGATAGTGACGGTTATGGCGATCCGCGTTCGTGCGCGTAGCGGCGAGTCGGTCGAGCAGCTCCAGCGGCGCTTCAAGAAGCTCTGCGAGAAAGAGGGCCTGACCAAGGATGTGAAGCGCAAGCAGTACTTCGAGAAGCCCTCGGAGCGTCGTCGTCGTGCGCAGCGCAAGAGCGCCAACCGCATCGTCGCGGCGCGCGGCGGGTTCCGGACCCCGGCCTGACCGTTCCCTGAATTGCGTCCTCCGGCGCCGAAAGGGCCGATGAGGATGATTCGGTGAGCGTCGGGCCCGTGAAGGACCTGTGGCGGTCCGTTCGCTCGTCAAGTTTGTGATCGCTATATTCCGCCCGTCCGCGGCGTCGTCTTCGCATCGACGCCCACAGGCGGTTCGTCCACTCGGCGCATTCGCACGCCGCGCTGGACATCACCCCACCATCTGCGTGAGGAGCTCTGACGGTGACCGAACTCGCTTCTGCAGCGTTGCATCTGGCGACCGCCGCTCTCCCGACGGGATCGACGGCCGGCGCGTTTACACCCTTCTCGCCGTACCTGCTCGGCCCGATCGGCGCCGTCGCGGCGTTGATCATGGCCTTCGTCTTCTCGCGGATGGTCATGTCCAAGTCCGAGGGCGACGCGGAGATGATCCGCATCGCGCAGGCCGTGCGCGAGGGCGCGATGGCCTACCTCACGCGCCAGTACAAGGTCGTCGCGATCGTCTTCGTCGTCCTGATCGGCC
Source organism: Phycisphaeraceae bacterium (assembly GCA_019636675.1). Lineage (NCBI taxonomy): Bacteria > Pseudomonadati > Planctomycetota > Phycisphaerae > Phycisphaerales > Phycisphaeraceae > Phycisphaeraceae bacterium. Next base: position 644,951 of record JAHBXC010000002.1, on the reverse strand, counting down.
TGCTCGCGATCCTCTGGCAGCTCAACCTGCAGGCCGCGATGACCATGATCGGCGTCCCGCTCGCCGGCCTGTTCTCCGGTCTCTGCGGCTGGTTCGGCATGAAGATGGCGACCAACGCGTCGGCGCGCACCGCCAACGCCGCCAAGGCCTCGCTCAACGAGGGCCTGACCGTCGCGTTCCGCTCGGGCGCCGTGATGGGCCTGGTCGTCGTCGGCTTCGCGCTGCTCGACGTCTCGCTGTGGTTCTTCATCTTCAATACCTTCGGTGACGCCTTCGGCATCGCCAAGGGCACGCCCCAGGGCCTGGTCGCGATGACCACGGTCATGCTCTCCTTCGGCATGGGCGCGTCGACGCAGGCGCTGTTCGCGCGTGTCGGCGGCGGCATCTACACCAAGGCCGCCGACGTGGGCGCCGACCTGGTCGGCAAGGTCGAGGCGGGCATCCCCGAGGACGACGCACGCAACCCCGCCACCATCGCCGACAACGTGGGCGACAACGTCGGCGACGTCGCCGGCATGGGCGCCGACCTGTACGAGTCGTACTACGGCTCGATGCTCGCGACCATGGCGCTCGGCGCCGCCGCCGTCACCGGCGCGGGCCTCGCCTACACGCAGTCCGTCGAGCTGGGCATGAAGCTCGCGCTCGCGCCCATCGCGATCGCCGGCCTGGGCATCCTCTGCTCGATCGCCGGCATCTTCACCGTCAAGGCCAAGGAGAACGCGTCCTTCGCGCAGCTCCTCAAGGGCCTCCACACCGGCGTCTACGTCGCGTCGGCGCTCATCGGCGTCGGCTGCTTCGGCATCCTGTGGCTGCTGCTGGGCAGCGGCGACGCGTCGACCGCCCTCGCGGCGCTCGGCTCCTCCTGGTGGCGCCTCGCCCTCGCGATCGTCGCCGGCCTCATCGCAGGCAACGTCATCGCGATCGCGACCGAGTACTACACCTCGTACGAGCACGAGCCGACCAAGCGCATCGCGCGCCAGGCGCTCACCGGCCCCGCGACCGTCATCATCGCCGGCATCGCCGAGGGCATGAAGTCCACCTGGGCCGCCCTCATCACCGTCTCCGTCGCGATCATCGCCGCCTTCACCCTCGCCGGCGGCGGCGAGTCGTTCCTCATGGGTCTCTACGGCGTCGGCATCGCCGCCGTCGGCATGCTGGCCACCCTCGGCATCACCCTCGCGACCGACGCGTACGGCCCCATCGCCGACAACGCCGGCGGCAACGCCGAGATGACCGGTCAGCCCCCCCACGTCCGCCAGCGCACCGACATGCTCGACTCGCTGGGCAACACCACCGCCGCGACCGGCAAGGGCTTCGCCATCGGCTCGGCGGCCCTCACGGCGCTCGCGCTCTTCGCCGCCTACATCCAGATCGTGCAGATCCAGCTCACCACGCAGGCCGACAGCTTCGCCCGCGCCCGCGAGGTGCAGGTTGACGCGTCCTTCGCCGGCGCGGCGATCTACCAGGGCTACGGCAAGTTCGCGATCGTGCTCGCCGACGGGACCCGCGACGCGGGCCTGCTCGTCGATCGCGCCCAGAAGACCGCAGGCAACGCCGACAACCTCTCCGTCGGCTCCACCTTCGCCGTCTCCGCCGCCCACTCGGGCGAGACCACCTTCTCCGAGGCCCGCCTGCTGCGCCTGACCGGCGGCCCGGCGGACGCCCGCACCGACATCGAGGTCGTCGCGGCCCGCAACGCGCAGGTCTCCGACATCCTCGGGTTCTACGAGGTCACGCTTCTGAACCCGCGCGTGCTGGGCGGCCTGTTCATGGGCGTGCTCCTCGCGTTCCTCTTCTGCGCCATGACCATGAGCGCCGTCGGTCGCGCCGCGAACGCGATGATGATCGAGTGTCGCCGCCAGTTCGCCAAGATGCGCGCCGCCTTCCGCGCGCAGGGCATGTCCGAGGCCGACATCGCCGACCCCGAGAAGTGGCCCAAGCAGGTCCAGCACGAGGGCGTCAACTACCCCGACTACGCGTCCTGCGTGTCGATCTCGACCGCCGGCGCGCAGCGCGAGATGGTCGTGCCCTCCGCCCTGGCGATCATCGTCCCCATCGTCGTCGGCCTCGTGCTCGGCGTGCCGGGCGTGGTCGGCATGCTCGCCGGCGGCCTGACCTCCGGCTTCGCCGTCGCCATCTTCATGGCCAACGCCGGCGGCGCGTGGGACAACGCCAAGAAGCTCCTCGAGTCGTACGGGCGCATCACCGCCGATGACTTCATCGCCAACGCCGCCTCGCGCGAGAAGGTCCCGGCCGAGATCCGTGACGCGATCGCGGCCCGCGCCGAGGACTACGTCCGCAACGGCAAGGGCGCGGCCTATGTCTACGGCAAGGGCTCCGACGACCACAAGGCCACCGTCGTGGGCGACACCGTCGGCGACCCCTTCAAGGACACCTCCGGCCCGTCTCTCAACATCCTCATCAAGCTGATCTCGATCGTCGCCGTCGTCTTCGCGGGCCTCACCGTGAAGTTCGGCCCGATGTTCGCCTCGATGATCGGCCTCCAGTAATCGGGCCCACGCCCTGACCCAGCACCCCCTGCGCGGGGCGGCGCCGACGCGCCGCCCCGCGTTTCTGTTCCGGCCCTCCCAGCAGCGTCGTCACCCCCGGGCGTGGAACCGCCCCGGCGCGGCCCCCTACTCTCTTGGACACAGCGATGAAGAACCCACGCAAGACCGACGCTATCGACGACGCAGGGCAGACGCCCGCCTCGCCCAGGCCCCAGCCCGGCCGGGATCACGAGAAGGCCCGCGAGTTCGCCCTCGCCGCCGCCGCGGAGCTCGCCTCCGACAAGTGCACGGATCTGGTGGTCCTCGACCTGCGCGGCAAGAGCCAGCTGACGGACTTCTTCGTCATCGCGTCGGGCACATCGGACGTGCAGATGCGCAGCGCCGCGCGCAATGTCGAGAAGATCGGCGACGCGCAGGGCATGTCGATGTTCCGTTCCAACACCCATGACCTGAACCCGACCTGGATCGTCCTCGACTTCGTCGATGTCGTCGTGCACCTCTTCGAGCCCCAGACACGCCTGCACTACGACCTGGAGATGCTCTGGGGCGACGCGCCTCGCCTGACCGTTCCCGGGGCGGCCGGGCCGGGCGGGCTCGATCGCGCCGGGCTGCACCGCGCCAAGCCGACGCCCAGCGAGTGGTCGCCTCGCGCCGATGCGCGATCGGACGCGAGAGACTGACGTCGATGCTTCGCAAGGTCCTCCATTCCAAAGTTCACCGGGCGACGGTCACCAAGGCCCTGCCCGACTACGTCGGCTCGATCACCATCGACGCCGACATCCTCCGCGCCATCGGCCTGCGCGTGAACGACGCGGTGCTCGTCGCCAACTGCCGCACCGGCGCGCGCTTCGAGACCTATGTCTTCTGGGGCGAGCCGGGGTCGGGCAAGATCGAGGTCAACGGGGCGGCGGCGCACCTGGTCGAGCCGGGCGACAAGGTGATCGTGATGCACTTCGCCCTCATGACCGACGACGAACACCGGGCCCACCGACCGAAGGCCGCGATCATGCGCGACGACAACACCATCGAGCGTGTGATGCTCTACGAGCCCATCGAGTAGACTGGGCGGGTCACCCGTCGGGACACACCCTCGCATGGATCGGCCCTCCAACACCATCCAGTCGATGCTCCGGGGCGTCAGCCTCGCGACGAAATGCCAGCTCCTGTTCGGGGCGGCGATCGTGCTCATCATCTCGTCGGCGCTCCTGGTGCCCTGGTTCCGCACGCTCAGCGTCGTGGACGCGAGCCAGCTCGAGACCTCTCGACAGATCTCACGCCTGTGGGAGCGCACCTCCGAGGGCGACGGGTCGGCGTTCGATCTCGCGTTCCCGACATCCCGGGCGCCGGCGCCTGCCGACGCGCCGCCCTCGCGCCCCGACGAGCCGGTCATCCGGCGGATCCCCGCCGCGGACCTGGACGCGGCGGCGGCGGACTCGGCCTTTCTGGCGGCGGCGGTTGAGCGTTTCCGCAGGACCCGGCGCGAGCCCATCAGCGAGCACCACGAGGCGATCTGGGACGGGGACCGCATCTACCGCTACGCGCGGGCGCAGCGCGAGCCGGACACCAGGGAGCTCGTCAGCGTGCTCCTCCTCGAACGCCGCTCGCCCCAGGCGCAGAGCCTGCTGCTCATCAACCGGATGTACCTCGTCGTCGCCGGCGTGCTCGCCGGCCTCTTCGCGTCGATGGTGTTCTACCTCATCACGACGAGGATCATCCTCAAGCCGGTGCGCACGCTGCGAGAGGTCGCGGACCTCGTGCGTCGGGGCGACCTGTCGGCGCGCTCGCAGATCACCACGGGCGACGAGTTCGAGGAGCTCGGCCAGACCTTCAACGAGATGCTGCAGGGCCTGACCGAGAGCACGGACCGCCTGCGCACGATCAACCGTTCTCTTGACCTTCGCGTCGACGAGCTCTCGCGCAGCAACATCGCGCTCTACGAATCGGCCAAGCTCAAGGGCGAGTTCCTCGCGAACGTGAGCCACGAGCTGCGCACGCCCCTCAACTCGATCATCGGGTTCGCCGAGCTGCTGCAGAGCATCGCCGAGTCGGACTCGAACCGGGGAACCAAGACCGACGAGGAGCTCGCGATGCTGGCGAAGCGGTCGAGGTACCTCGACAACATCGTCAACGCCGGGCGGTCGCTGCTGGAGATGATCAACGAGCTCCTCGAGATGGCGAAGATCGAAGCGGGTCGCATCGACGTGCGCGTGGAGCAGATGAACGTCGTCGAGACCTGCGACGGGCTGCTGGGGCTCATCCGCCCCCAGGCGGACCGCAAGCGGATCCGGCTCACGCTCGAATCCCCCCCGACCGAAGGCCAGGGCGCGCTGCCGGTGGTCACCACCGATCCGCGCAAGTTCCAGCAGGTCGTCTTCAACTTCCTCAGCAACGCCGTGAAGTTCACCCCCGAGGACGGGCGGATCACGCTCCGCGCCGAGCGCATCCGCGACGCCCACGGGATGCCGCGCATCCGCGTCAGCGTGCTCGACACGGGCCCGGGCATCCCCGAGGAGTTTCACGAGGCGATCTTCGAGAAGTTCAGGCAGCTCGACGCGGGCCACACCAAGCAGCACGGCGGCACCGGCCTGGGCCTGGCGATCGCGCGGGAACTCGCGCACATCCTTCAGGGCGAGATCCAGCTCGAGAGCGCTCCCGGGTCGGGGTCGATGTTCAGTCTGATCGTGCCGGTGGAGATCGATGTCTCGCAGGCGCAGGACGCGTCCCGGCGCGCGTCGACGCGCCTGTCGAGTCTGCAACCAGACGAGTCCGGCATCCTGCCCTCGATCCGAACGAACGGCTCACCCTGAGACGGCGTTGACGAAATGCCGGATCGTGGGTTCCCCGACCTCCGGGGCCTCGATCGCGACGACGTCGATGCGCAACGGGCGGTCGGTCCACCCACGAGCGCGCGAGATCTGTTTCGCGAGAAGGACGAGCTTCGCGCGTTTGCGTGCGTGGACGCTCGCCTCGGGCGGTGGAGAACCGCCCGGACGCACCGCGCCGACGCGCCGGGTCTTCACCTCGACGAACACAACCGTGCGACGATCAGGGGCCTCGACGATGAGGTCGATCTCGCCGGCGCTGGTGCGAACATTGGCGTCCAGCGCTTTGTACCCGGCATCGCGGAGGAAACGCTTCGCGAGGCGCTCGCCGCGAGGGCCGAGCGGGTCTCGCCCTCGCCGGCGCGCCTCGGGACGGGCCAGCAGCAGCCGGACCCACGCCAGCACGGCGTCAGCGCCCGCCCGGAGCCGGCGTGGGCGCCGGCTGCTGGAGGTATCGCTGGACGGCGATCTCCATCAGTCGCGAGAACATCTCGTCGAGGTCGGTCACGCTCGCGCGCCCGAAGAGGCGCACGTAGTACTCCCCCTCTTCCTCCTGCCAGCGCTGGAAGCGGAGCCGGTTGTGGATCTCGATCTGCGCGTCGTAGAGCGACCTGGTCGGGGGCTGCTCGATCGCTTCGAGGTGCAGCCACACAGTGGAGTTCGCCCATGCGAACGGCTCGCTGACCTGGCCCGGGGAGAGCCCGACCGCGACGCGGTTGAGCTCGTCGGGCGCGAAGATGCGGGTCGCCTCGTACCCGCCGCGCTCGACCGCGATAGTCCAGAGCCCGCCCTCGCTGGCGCGGAAGTCGCTGGAGGACGACGCGACCTCGGCGAAGGGCGTTCCGGACGCGAGGGCTTCGCGGACCGCGTCCACCCGCTCCGTGTTGGCCGCCGGCACCTGGATCATGCGCAGGCGCGCGATCGGAGCCGGGTTGTACTGGTCGTAGTTGCGCTCGTACTCGAGCTCGATCTCGCGCCAGGAGACATACAGGCGATCACCGACGGCGCGGGTGAGCTGCGCGCGGATGATCTCGGTGTCGCGCTGCTGCTGGATCTTCTGGTCGAGCGTCAGACCCTCGGCCTCTTCGAGGCGGCTGGAGGCGAGCGATTCGCTGCCGAGGTTCTCGGCCACGAGGCGCTGGCGCAGGTTGCCGACGAACGCCAGCAGCCCCTGTCGCTGCTCTCGAGTGAGCGACGCCTGGAACTCGGCGAGGAGCAACTCTTCACGCATGCGCTCTCGCAGCGCGTTCAGCACGATCTGCCTGGTCTGCTCGACCCACCGGGCGGGCGGGAGCCGGGCCGCCTCGGAGCGCAGTCGCGCGTCCATGGGTGCGAAGAACTCGCTGGCGTAGACCGGGCGCCCGTTGATCTGCCCGACCACGGAGTCGACGAACCCGCTCGGCTCGCCGCCGGCGCGCGCAGGCGCTGACGACGTCGGAGTGTCGGTGGCCCCAGGACCTGCGGGGCTTGCGTCCTCGGTGGCGCTGCGCCGGGGCGCCGGCTCGGTCCGCGCCGGCGTCGGGTCCGTCTGCATATCGGGCGAACCCACGAGAATCCGCACGTCGGCGATGGACTCCGGGGCCGCCGCACGCACGCCCTGCAGCTGCGACCCTTCGCGTTCCTGATCCGCTGGCGTGCCGGGCTGGCGCTCGGTGGGCGTGAGCCCGGCTCGCTTCAGGATGCGGTCCTCGTTAGCGCGCGAACGCTGGCCCGAGCACCCCCCGAGCGGGGCGAGCGTGATCGCGACGCCGCAGGCGAGTACGAGCATCAGGGCGGTCCGGCGTGGTTCTGGTCGTGGTCGCATCTGGGCTTCCGGGTGGGCTTTCGGCTTCGGGCCGTACTCTCCCGTCTACAGTACCTGACTTCCTGCGCCGGTTCACGCGAGCAGCGGACGCCTTTCCCCGCCGCGACCCGGCCCCAACCCAGCGAGCGAGCCACCATGTCCGACGGCGCCGAACAACCGAAACTGATCATCGACTCGGACTGGAAAGCCCAGGCGCAGGCCGAGAAAGAGCGTCTCGCCCAGCAGGAACAGGCCAAGGCCGCCCAGTCCGGAGGGGCCGACGCCGATGGGATGCCCCCTGCCGACTTCCGCACGCTGGTGGGGATGCTCGCGACGCAGGCGCTGATGTACATGGGCGCGATCCCCGACGAGCAGGGTCGCGCGATGGTCGCCCTCGATGTCGCCGCCCACACGATCGACCTGCTGGCCACGCTCGCCGAGAAGACCAAGGGCAACCTGACCAACGACGAGAACGAGGAGCTGACGGAGGTCCTGAGGGAGCTCCGTTCGCGGTTCGTGCAACTCACCGGCATGGTCGCCGAGGCGAGGAAGAAGCAGGCCGCCGGGGGGATGCCCCAGAGCGGCCCCGACTCGGTGTTCACCTTCCCCACCTCGACCTGAGCGGGGATTGCGGCAGCAAGCGATGCGGATGTCCGAGCGATCCCCGGCGATCCGGCGTGATCGTTGCTGTCAGACCGCACGCGTTGCCGATTGACAGGACGACACTTAGACTTGCGACGATCGATACACACGCCGGCGGTCGCGGACGGAACGCACCGCTCGGCGCATCTCACTGGGCCCAGGCGACCCGTCGCCGGGCGGTGAAGGAGTCATCCGCGTGTCGGATTCGAACACCGCGCCTGCCAAACGGCTGAGCTTCCTGGAGCGCCACCACTTCCTGATGCGCCGCCTGCACTCCCTCACCGGGATCGTGCCCATCGGCGTCTTCCTCATCGCGCACCTCACGACGAACTCCTCGATCCTCTGGGCGCGCGCGCTGCCCCGCGGCGCCGACAAGTACGGCGACGCCGGCGTCGCCACCTTCCAGCACGAGGTTGAGTTCATCAACAACCTGCCCTTCCTGATCCTGATCGAGATCACGCTGTGGCTGGCGATCGGCTTCCACTCCGCGCTCGGCTTCGTGTACGCCTTCCAGGGCAAACCCAACACCGGCGCGTACAAGTACCAGGGCAACTGGCGGTACACGCTGCAGCGCGTGTCGGGCTATCTCGGCATCCTCTTCATCTTCTACCACATCGCCACGCTGCGCTGGGGCTGGACCTTCCTCGTGCCCGGGGGCACGAAGTGGAGCCACCACTACTCGGCGTCCACGCTCGCGTCTGCGCTTCGCGGCGGCGAGGACTTCACCGCGATGGGCCTCGCGGTGTCGCTCTTCTATTTCCTGGGCGTCACCATGCTCGTCTTCCACTTCGCCAACGGTCTGTGGACCGCCGCGATCACCTGGGGCATCACGATCACCACCGCGGCGCAGCGACGCTGGGGCTATGTCTGCGCCGCCCTGGGCGCCGGGCTGATGCTCGCCGGCTGGTCAGCGGTGATCGGCTTCGCGATGCTCAGCCCGGCCGAGGCACGCCGGGTCGAAGAGGCGATGCGCCTCGAGCGCGCCGTCGAGATCGAAGAGGCGCTGACCCAATCGACCCCCGAGTCCGAAGTATCCACCAGCGCGATCCCGGCGAAGTAATCCGCAGAGCGCCCGCGGCGTTCGCCGCGACGCTCCCGACAGGAGAGTCACGATGGTCAGTTCAGCAGGCGGCGCCAAGCAGCGCGTGATCGTGGTCGGAGGCGGACTCGCGGGCCTTGCCGCGACGGTGCGCATCGCGGAGGCCGGCGTCCCGGTCGACCTGTTCTCGGTCGTGCCTGTCAAGCGGTCGCACTCGGTCTGTGCGCAGGGCGGCATCAACGCCTGCAACGAGATCGCGCGCCAGCAGGGCTACAGCGAGTACGAGCACTTCGACGAGTCGATCTACGGCGGCGACTTCCTCGCGCACCAGGCGCCGGTCTACGAGATGGCGCACTGGGCCCCGCGCATCATCGACCTGCTCGATCGCATGGGCGTGCCCTTCAACCGCACGCACGAGGGGCAGCGCGACCTGCGCCTCTTCGGCGGTTCGCTCTACAAGCGCACGCACTTCGCAGGCGCGACGACCGGCCAGCAACTCATCTACGCGCTCGACGAGCAGGTCCGCCGCTGGGAGGTCGAGGGCCTCGTCAGCAAGTACGAGCACTGGGAGTTCCTCTGGCCGATCCTCGCGGACGATGGGTCGTGCGTGGGGATCGTGGCGCAGGACCTCCGCACGATGCAGGTCCGTTCGTTCCGCGCAGACGCCGTCGTCATGGCGACGGGCGGGCCCGGGCTCGTGTGGGGCAAGTCGACCAACTCGGTCATGTGCACCGGCGGCGCCGCGGCGCGCTGCTTCCAGGCCGGCGCGTGGTACGGCAACCCCGAGTTCATCCAGGTCCACCCGACGGCGATCCCGGGGGCCGACAAGTTGCGCCTGATGTCGGAATCCGCGCGCGGCGAGGGCGGGCGCGTCTGGGTGCCGGCGAAGAAAGACGCGACCGGCGCGTGGAAGCCCCACCCCGACAGCGGGCGCGACCCGCGCCAGCTCCCCGACAGCGAGCGCTGGTACTTCCTCGAGGAGAAGTACCCCAAGTACGGCAACATCGTCCCTCGCGACATCGCGACGCGCGAGATCTTCCAGATCTGCGTCGACGGCTTCGGCGTGGGAGGCGACAACCAGGTCTACCTCGACCTCACGCACCTGGGGCGCGAGTACCTCGAGCGCAAACTCGGGGGCATCATCGAGATCTACCGCAAGTTCGTCGGCGAGGACCCCGCCGAGATGCCCATGCGCATCTTCCCGGGCGTGCACTACTCGATGGGCGGGCTCTACACCACCTTCACGCCCAAGGACGACAACAAGGGCATGGTGTTCGGCGCCCCCAACTCGATGATGACCAACGTGCCCGGGCTCTACGCCTTCGGCGAGGTCAACTACCAGTACCACGGCGGCAACCGCCTGGGCGCCAACGCGCTGCTCTCGTGCATCTTCGACGGGCTGTTCTGCGGCATGGGCGTCGTGAACTACGTGCGCGATGTCAACCGCCCCCCTGCGGGCCAGCGCCCCCAGACGCTGTACGACGCCGCCGTCGCGCAGGAAGAGGCGAAGATCAAGCGCCTCGTCGATTCGACGGGCGACGAGAACCCGTACCTTCTCCACCGCGAACTCGGCGCCGAGATGACCGAAGCGTCAACAGTCGTCAAGAGCGACGCCCGCCTGCGCAAGGCGATCGAGCGCGTCGACGCGCTGCGCGACCGCTTCAAGCGCATCACGCTCGCCGATTCGGGCATGTGGACGAACCAGTCGCTCTCGTTCGCGCGGGCGCTCAACGACATGTTCTTCCTCGCCGAGGCCAACCTGCGCGGCGGGCTGGCGCGCGAGGAGTCCCGCGGCTCGCACTACCGCACCGATTTCACCGAGCGCAACGACGATCGGTTCCTCAAAACCACCGTCGCGAAGTTCGAGAACGGGCGCGTCTCCATCGATTTCGAGGACCTCCCCACGCCCCTGGTGAAGCCCAGAAAGCGCACCTACGGCAAGGTCGAGGGCGACGCGCCGAAGAAGCCCGCGGCGTCGAGCGACCCGGCCAAGGCGCGCGAGCCCGCCGGCGCCGGCTCCACGCCGGCCTGATTCCCCTCGCGGCCCGAACGGGCGCGGATCGGTTCTGACAGCATCTCTTTTCGCCGCGACGCGCGGCAGGACGACGATGAGCACCACGACGAACGCTCCTTCGCAGAACCAGGGACAGCAGCGCGGCGGCATGCGCACCGTGAAGGTGCGGTTCCGCATCGAGCGCTGCGAGGGGCCCGGCAAACCGTCGTTCTGGGAGACCTTCGAGGTCAACGCCGAGCCGACGGCCAACGTGCTCTCGTGCCTCCAGCAGATCGCCGCCAACCCCACCACGGTCGAGGGCAAGAAGTCCAAGCCCGTCGTGTGGGACTCGGGCTGCCTCGAGCAGGTCTGCGGCGCCTGCACCATGCGCGTCAACGGCAAGGTGCGCCAGTCGTGCACGGCGCTCGTCGGCCAGTACGTCACGCGCGACGGCGAAGAGATCTCCCTCCAGCCGATGAGCAAGTTCCCGGTCGTGCGCGACCTGCTCGTCGATCGCGAGCGCATGTTCCACAACCAGAAGCGCATCAAGGGCTGGGTCCCCATCGACGGCACCTACCACCTCGGCTCGGGACCCAAAGAGACCCCCGAGCAGCAGGAGGTGCGCTACAAGCTCTCCGAGTGCATGTCCTGCGGCTGCTGCCTCGACGCCTGCCCCCAATTCGAGAAGGTCGAGGACAAGAGCGAGTGGGACACCTCGTTCATCGGGGCGCACTCCATCAGCCTCACCCGGCTCTTCAACAGCCACCCCACCGGCTCGGTCCTCGCGAACGATCGCCTCGAGGTCATGTCCGGCGCGGGCGGCGTGTCGGAGTGCGGCAACGCGCAGAACTGCGTGAAGGTCTGCCCGAAGGAGATCCCGCTCACCGAGTCCATCGCCGCGATCGGGCGCGCCGTCACGGTGTATCGCGTGAAGAAGTTCTTCGCCGGGAAGAAGTGACGCTCATCGCGCGGCGCGCAGGAGCGGCGCCATGAGGCGCGACGCGATCCCGTCGGCGAAGAGGAACCCGCGATCCGAGAGAACCAACCGACCGGCCTGCTCGCGCAGCAGGCCGGTTGTCGTTTCGTGCGCGATCGAGTCGCGCAGCGCGTCGAGGGATTCCGGCGCGGCCGCGCGCACGTCCCGGCGCAGCGATTCCGCGTCGATCCCTTCGGCGAGGCGCAGCCCGGTCATGATCCGCTCGGCGAGCGCGCGGCGCGGGTCGGGTGGCTCCAGATCGACGACCGGGGGCAGCGCGTTGTTCGCGTGCACGCCCTCCATCCAGTCGGTGAGCCGGGGCAGGTTCTTCCACCTCCACCCACCGGCGACCGGGTCGCGCAGGCGCAGGTGCGCCGACGCGGACGGACCCGCGGCGAGCCAGGATTCCTGGCGCCAGTACGCCATGTTGTGCGCGCACTCGCGCCCCGGGCGCGCGAAGTTGCTGACCTCGTATCGCTCAAGCCCAGCGCCGCGCAGCGTCGAGACCGTGGTCTCGAACATATCGGCCTCGAGGTCCTCGTCGGCAGGCGTGAAGCGCCCGAGGGCGAGCCGTCTGGTCATCGCGGTGTTTGGTTCGTAGGTGAGGGCGTAGCACGAGAGGTGCTCGACGCCGATGTTCTGGGGCAGCGAGAGCGCGATGTCGAGGTCGCGCTTCCAGTCGTCGAGGGTCTGGCCCGGGATCGCGTAGATCAGATCGATCGATCTTCGCTGGATCCCCGCGTCGGCGGCGAGGCGCAGGGCCCTCGGGACGCTCGCCGGGTCGTGCCAGCGTTCGAGGGTTTTGAGGTGGCGCGGGTCGAAGGACTGGGCCCCCATCGAAACCCGGGTGACGCCCCCGGCCTTCAGGACGCCAGCCAGGGCCTCGGTGACGGTCTCGGGGTTGCACTCGACCGTGAACTCGTCCAGCCGCTCCAGATCGAACAGGCGGGCCAGAGACGCCAGCAGGCGGGTCCAGAGGTCGGTGTGCAGGAGGGAAGGGGTGCCCCCCCCCACGAAAATGGTCCTGAGGGGGCCGGCGTGCCGGGCGAGCGAGGCCAACTCGATCTCGAGGGCGTCGAGGAACGCACCCTGCCTGTCCTGCGTATCGACGAAGGAGTAGAAGTCGCAGTAGTGACACTTGTGGAAGCAGAACGGGACATGGAGATAGAGCGACCTCGCCGGCTCGTGGTCGGAGGAGAGGGCGTCGCTCGCGTCGGCGTTGGACGCCGAACGGTTCCGCCCTCGGTCTTGCTCGTACTGGGGCAGTTCTATACTGTCCTCTCGCCGGTTCGGGGCGTGGTCAGCGTGGAGTCCCGCCCGTCTGCACGGACAGGCCGGACAGTCTTGAGGAACGCCGCTCGTTACGGAAGGGATCCATCCGCGTGAATGTGACGCTCGTGGCGTTCAAGCCAGACGGTACACGGGTTGATTTCCGAGTCAAAGGCGGGAAGTGCGTCGTGGGACGCGACACCGCCGCTGACCTGAGGATCCCCGTGGGCATCGTGTCCCGACACCACTGCGAGTTCCGGGTCGAGGACGACGAGGTCGTGCTGCGCGACCTGGGCTCGAGCAACGGGACCTTCCTGAACGGGAAGCGCGTGACGGAAGCGACGCTGGGCGCAGGGGATCTGGTCAGGGTGGGCCCGACGACCTTCACCGTGGTTGTGGACGGTATCCCCGACGTGGTGACCCCTCCGGAGGAGGGCGACGGCGTCGGCCCTGACGGCTCGTCGATGATGGACCAGCCGGTGCGCGCGAGCGCCCCGGCGGCGGCCGCCGTCGGCGCAGCCAAGCCCAAGGCCCCGGCCCCCCCGGTGCGCTCGGGCGACGACGACGAGGACGAGGATGACAGCGACCGCTCCGGCTCGGGCGGTTTCGACGACCCGCTCTCGAAGATGATCGAGCGTCAGGACGACGACGACGATTTCGACTTCGACTTCTTCACGAGCGACGACGACGAAGACGAGGACGACCTTCGCTGAAACGCTCCCCTCAGGCCGCGTCGGCCTGCTCGGGAGGCGGCGCGTTGGGCGCGTTCTTCGCGTTGAGCGCCGCTTCGTCCTGCTTCGTGGGCACGCGCAGCGTGGCTCCGCACGACCGGCAGCGAACGGTCCGTCCCCGTGCCGTCACGGGGACAGCGAGAACCTTGCGGCAGGTCAGCTTCGGACACATGATGCGGATAACATCGCTCGGCATAAGGGCATCGTCTCCGCGTGGATAGACGCAGCATCGGCGAATGCGCCACCCGTCTTGACCCGCGAGCCCCGAGCGCGCGTACGAAACTCACCAAAAAACTCCCTGCGCAGGGCCTCTCCACCGTGCCGAACCCCAATCCATCGCGTCACGCGTCATGCACCGCGGTTATCGGCCTCCAGTGGGGCGACGAGGGCAAGGGCAAGGTCGTCGACATCCTCGCGCGCTCCCACGACGCGGTTGTCCGGTATAACGGCGGCGCGAACGCCGGTCACTCCGTCGTCGTCAAGGGGGAGCGCTACGCCCTGCACCTCATGCCCTCGGGCATCCTCTTCCCGGGCAAGCCGGCTGTCATCGGCAACGGCGTCGTCGTCTGCCCCGAGACGCTCCTCAAGGAGATCGACGGCCTGCGCGCGCGCGGCGTCGACACCTCGGGCCTGGTCGTCTCCGATCGCGCCCATGTCGTCCTCCCCTATCACAAAGCCGAGGACGCCCTGCGCGAGCAGATGCTCAGCCGCGGATCGATGAGCGACGCGGGCGGCGCCGGGGGCGACCTCTCGATCGGCACGACCAAGCGCGGCATCGGGCCGGCCTATGCCGAGAAGGTGCAGCGCGCCACAGCGATCCGCGTCGGCGACCTGCTGCGCCCCGACGCGCTGCGATCCAAGCTCGACCTCGCTTGCGCGCTCAAGGCACGCACTCTCGGCGCGCTCACGAACGACGCCGCGCTCGCCGTCGCGTGGGACGCAGACGCGCAGTTCAGATCGTGCGTCGCGTGGGGCGAGCGGCTCCGCCCCCACATCGCCGACACCGTCTACATGCTGCACGACATGGAACGCGCCGGGAAGACGATCCTCTTCGAGGGCGCCAACGCCACCCTGCTCGACGTGGACCACGGCACCTACCCCTATGTCACCAGCTCGAGCACCTGCGCGCTGGGCATCGGCGCCGGCACGGGCATCCCCCCCCAGAAAATCGGGCGCATCCTGGGCGTCATGAAGGCCTACTCCACGCGCGTCGGCGCAGGCCCCTTCCCCACCGAACTCAAGGACGACACCGGCGCGCGCATCCGCGAGCGCGGACGCGAGTACGGCACCACCACCGGTCGCCCCCGTCGCTGCGGCTGGCTCGACCTCGTCGCCGTCCGCTACAGCGCGATGATCAACGGCGCGACCGGGCTGGCGCTGATGCTCTTCGATGTGCTCAGCGGGTTCGACGAGCTCAAGGTCTGCACGAAGTACCGCGTGCGTGGAGAGATCACCGACCGATTCCCGCCCGACGCGCACGACCTCTCCGTCGCGCAGCCGGTCTATGAGACGCTGCCCGGGTTCGGCGAAGAGATCGCGTCGTGCACCGATCGCGCCGCCCTGCCGGCGAACGCCGCCCGCTACGTGGCGTTCGTCGAGGAGCAAATCGGCCTCCCGGTCGATGTGCTCAGCGTCGGTCCGGACCGGGCGCAGACGATGATCTCGTGAGCCGAGGCGAGAGCACCGCATCCAGCTCTCGGATCAACGCGTCCTTCGTCTCGTCCATCGTCGGGCTCCGATCGCCCAGCTCGCGCCGCAGCGAGGTCACCGGTCTGCCCGCCAGGCCGCAGGGCACGATGTGATCGAAGTGCGCCAGGTTCGTCGTGACATTCAGCGCGAGCCCGTGCATCGAGACCCACCGCTTCACGCGCACGCCCATCGCGCAGATCTTCCGTTCGGCGGCGCCCGTGTCGTCGGCGGCCCAGACGCCCGTCGCGTGCTGGTCGCGCACGGCGCTCACGCCGAACGATTCGCACAGCGCGATCACCGCGTCCTCGAGGGCGCGCATGTATTCGTGGAGGCGCAGCCCGAGCAGGTTGAGGTCGAGGATCGGGTACGCCACGAGCTGCCCGGGCCCGTGGTAGGTGATGTCGCCACCCCGGTCGGTGGGCTGGATCTCGATGCCGGCCCGCGCGAGCAGCTCGGTCGACGCGAGCAGGTGCTCCGCCGCCGCGGGCCTGCGGCTGATCGTGATGACCGGTGGGTCGTGCTCGACGAGCAGGAGAAAGCCGGCGGAGCGTCGGCTGTCGCCCTCCGCCTCGCGGGACGCGAGCACGCGCTCGAGGTGGGCGATCTGCGCGTCGTAGGCGGGCGCGTAGCCCATCCGTCGCAGATCCACAACCTCAAACGCGCTCGGCGCGGCGGACGCCCTCGTCATCCAGAATGCTAGCCGCCACGGGCGTCACTACACTCGCGTCGGATGACCACGCCCCCCCCAGCGAGCGCCGACGCCCCTGCCCCCCCCGGGAACACCGACGCGCAGGCCTGGACGACGCGCCGCCTGCTCGACTGGATGACCGGCGCCTTCCGGGACAAGGGGCTGGACTCTCCCCGCCTGCTGGCCGAGCTTCTGCTGTGCCATGTCTTCGCGTGCGACCGCCTCGCGCTCTACACGCACGCCGATCGCCCGGCGTCGCAGGCGGAGCGCGTCGCCCTGCGCACGCTCGTCGGTCGTGCGCTCAAGCACGAGCCGGTCCAGTACCTCGTGGGCGAGGCGTGGTTCTTCTCGCTGCCCTTCCACGTCGACCGGCGCGTCCTCGTGCCTCGCCCGGCGACCGAGACGATCGTGGAGCACGCCCTTCAGCGCGTGCGCCAGGACTGCGCGAGTCTGGGCTGCGGCCCCGACGGCGCCGGTCTGGTCTTCGCGGATGTGTGCACCGGCAGCGGGTGCATCGCGATCGCGCTGCTGAAGAACCTCCCCGGCGCACGGGGGATCGCGAGCGACCTCTCAGACGACGCGCTCGCGGTCGCCGCGATGAACGCCCAGCGACACGGGGTCCTCGATCGACTCACCCTCGCGCAGGGCGACCTGCTCGCGCCGATCGAGGCCGCGCACCGCGGGATCGCCCCCGATGGCTTCGCGTTCGTGCTGAGCAACCCTCCCTACATCCCCGACCACGAGTGGGAAGCGGTCGAACCCAACGTCAAGCTGTTCGAGCCCGAATCGGCGCTGCGCGGCGGGGCGGACGGGCTCGACCTGGCGCGCCCGCTGTTCGCCCGGGCCGGCGCGCTGCTGCGCCCGGGGGGAGAGCTGCTCGTCGAGGTCGCCGCGTCGCACGCGAGCGACGCGAGGGCGCTGGCCGAACGCGCCGGCTTCGAGCGGGCCCGGGTGCTGAAGGATTTCGAGGGGTTCGAGCGCGTGATCGTCGGCGCGAGGCCGGTCACGGCGCGCTGAAGGCCTTGTGGACCTCGGCGATCAGTTGATCGATCTGGAACGGCTTGAAGAGCACGCACTGCAGGCCCTCCTGCGACGCACGAACGATGGAGTGGTGCGGGTCGTAGCCGAACCCGGTCATCAGGATCACCGGTGGAGGGTTCGGGATGCGCTGGGCCGCGGCGAAGATCTCGTAGCCGTTGTGGTCGGGCATTCGGATGTCGGAGACGATCAGATCGACGGGCGAGACCGCGAGCGGCTCGCCCTCCGGGGTGCGCAGGATCTTCAGTGCTTCCTTCCCGTTCTCGCACTCGCGCACGACTGCGCCGCGATGGAGCAGGACGCTCCGCGCCAGGTCGCGGATGACCGGGTCGTCGTCGGCGAGGAGGATGGTGCGCCCCGCGATGAGCGGGTCGTGGTCCTTGCGCTCGAGCTCGCGGTCGATCCCGAGGATCGTGCTCGCGCCGCTGGCCGCCTGTTTGACGCGAGAGCGGATCGCCTCGATGTCCTTGGTGATGCGCGCGACATGCACCGCGATCTTGGGGTCGGCGACCGCCGCCTGCTCGCGCAGCCAGTCGACCTCGATCATCAGGTCGTTGAGCGGCTCGGAGATCGATCCCTCCACGCGCTCCGACACCGTGGCGCTCGTCGCGATGCGCTCGGCGACCATCAGGTTGAGCATGTTGAGCGCGAGGGCGACGTACCGCGCGAAGTTCTCGGCGAAGTGCCGGTCGTCCTCGCTGAAGGCGCCGATCCGGTTGGATTCGATGTTGAAGACGCCGATGACCTTGTCGTTCAGCAGAAGCGGGAGCGTCAGCGAGCTGCCGGGCGTGTCCATGCCCTTGATATAGCGGGGGTCCTTGGCGACATCGTGGCAGATGTACGACCGGCCGGTCGCGCCGACATACCCGGAGATTCCGTTGTTCTCGGGCATCGCGTACAGGTCGATCGTCTGCACCTCGGGCGAGAGGCCCGTGCTCATCACCAACTCGAGTCGCTTCGTGTCGGGCTCGACGAGCCAGATCGCGAAGTGGTCGAACTGGAGCAGCTCGTGCGCGAGCGTGACGATGCGCTGCCGCAGCAGGTTCAGGCGCTCGGCGACGTGCATCTTTCGGACCGTGTCGGGCTCGATGCGCACCAGCTCCTCGGCGGCACGCTCGATCGTCTGGGTCTTCTGCGACGCCCGGCGGGCGGCGGTGATGTCGAACACGACCGCCGCGACGCGGCGCAGGACCGCCCGGCCCTGCAGCGCCAGCTCGGCGTCGAGCACCGCGGAGATGATGACCTCGAACACACGCGAGGACTCGTCGGAGGTGACGACGATCTTGCGCGTCGGGATCGGGCGGGTGCGGTCATACTCGACCATCTCGGCGAACATCGCGCCGTACCGGGATGCGGCCTCGCGGCAGGCGACGATGATCTTCTCGCGTGTGGGCTGGTCGAAGAGGTCGAAGCGCCCGGTGCACCAGACGAGCGACCCCTCGGTGTCGCACAGGCACGCGCCCTCGCCCAGCGAGTCGAGCACGGCGCGCGCGCCGATGGTCAGCCCGGTCAGGTCGGACGCGCGGATCGACGCAGGCACGAGCGCGAGATCGAAATCCGCGGCACGGAACTCGTTGAGCGGCAGGACCGAAACATCGAACTGCCCGCGCAGACACAGCAGCGCCTGCTCGCCGGGCTCGGCTGTGTCGAGCACGAAGAGGCGAGGGCGGTCGATCCCCGGACGAACGGGCCGGCCGTTCTCGCTGGGGTGTTCCGACTGTCGGTTCATGTCGTCGGGCAAGGCGGTCTCCGGGCCGCGGAGTGTACGCAGGAAGAGGAAACCTGCATCGGTCCTACGCGTAGGACCGATGAGACCGGACCCCTTGACATCGGACGCACCACCAGCGGTACTGTGCCCCTTCTCATGATCGAAGCGGACGGGCTTTGGAAAGTCTTTGGCGCCTTCGCCGCCGTGCGAGGGGTGTCGTTCTCCGTGCCCAGGGGGCAGGTCGTGGGGTTCCTGGGCCCGAACGGGGCCGGGAAGACGACCACGATCCGCGTGCTGACGGGGTTCTTCGCCCCCTCGGCCGGCTCGGCGCGCGTCGACGGGTTCGACTGCGTGGACGAGAGCCACAAGGTCCGGCGACGGATCGGGTACCTGCCCGAGTCGGCCCCGCTCTATCGCGAGATGCGCGTCGAGGAGTTTCTCGACTACCGGGGTCGCCTGTTCGCGATGGCGCGCCCGGCCCGGCGTGCAGCGATCGGCCGGGTCGTCGATCGCTGCTGGCTGCGCGAGGTCCGACGCAAACGGATCGGGCAGCTCAGCAAGGGATACCGGCAGCGCGTCGGGCTGGCGTCGGCGCTCCTGCACGACCCGCCCGTGCTGATCCTCGACGAGCCCACCAGCGGGCTCGACCCCACGCAGATCATCGAGACGCGCCGCCTCCTGCGCGACCTCGCCGGAGATCGCACGCTCCTGCTCAGCTCGCACATCCTGCCGGAAGTCGAGCGGACCTGCGATCGGATCATCGTCATCGCCCGGGGCAAGGTCCGCGCCGACGGGTCGCCCGACGAGCTGACCCGGAGCGTCGCCCGCGCCGCGTCGATCAGCGTCGAGGCCAAGCCGCGCGACGGACACTCGGTCGAGGCGCTCATCGAAGCCGCGCGCGCCACCGGGGGCGTCGGCATGGCGGTCGGCGAGACGCTGCCCGATGGGTGGGCGCGCCTGCGCGTCGAGCCCGCGCCGGGCGCCGGCGACCTTCGCGAACGACTCGCCGCGGAGCTGCATCGCGCCGGCGCCGCCCTGCGTGAGCTGCACGCCGAGCACGCGTCGCTCGAGGACGTCTTCGCTCGCGCGATCGCCCAGGCCGACGAGGAGGCCCTGTCATGAGGGGCGTGCTCGCCATCGCGTCGCGCGAGTTCGCCGGGTTCTTCCGCCAGCCGATGGGCTGGGTCGTGATCGCGCTCTACCTCGCCCTCAGCGGCGCGGTCTTCGCGCTGGGCAGTCTCCAGCCGGGCTCGCCCGCGACGCTGCGCGGGTTCTTCGCCGTCTCGACCTGGCTGCTGCTCTTCGTCGCCCCGGCCGCGTCGATGCGCCTGCTCGCCGACGAGCAGCGCGTCGGCACGCTCGAGCCACTGATGACCTCGCCGGTCTCGGACTGGGCCATCGTCGTCGGGAAGTACCTCGGCGCCGCCGGGTTCCTGCTCGCGATGCTCGCGCCCACGCTCGTCTATGTCGGAGTGCTCGAAGTCTTCGCCGACCCCGACTACGGCCCCATCGGAGCCGGATACCTCGGTCTCGTCCTCGTCGGCGCGCTCTATCTCAGCGTCGGGCTGCTGTTCTCCACGCTCACCGACAGCCAGATCGTCGCGTTCCTCGCGTCGCTGTTCTTCTTCCTTCTCCTGCGCATCGCCACGCTCCAGGGGGCCGCGTACCTGGGCGACCCGTGGGCGCAGTATCTCTACCCGCTGTCCATCGACATGCGCATGGGGGATTTCGCCAAGGGCGTCATCGACACCTCGCACGTCGTCTTCTTCCTCGTCGCGAGCGCCTGGTTCCTCGTCCTCTCCGGCGCGATGCTCACGCTGAGGAGGTGGCGATGACGAACACGCCCTCCCCAGGCAACACCACCGAACGCGACGCCTTCCGCGCGGCGTCTCGCGGCGCGTCGGCCCGGCGCGTCCGCTACGCCCTGCTCACGCTCGCGCTCATCGCGGTCACCACGGTGTTCTGCGCCGCGGCCCAGTTCCTCGCCGAGACACGGCGCGTGCGACTCGATGTCACCGCGACGCGCGAGCACTCCCTCTCGCCGCGCACCCTCGCGATGCTCGCGTCCCTCGACACGCCGCACGAGCTCATCGTCGTCGCCGGCGGCGATCGGCTCGACCAGGCCTCGGCGCGCCGGCTCGTCGATCTTCTCGACACGCTCGGGCGCGCCTCGCCCAACCTGTCGGCCGCGTGGCTCGACCCCTCCTCGCCCGTCGGGCGCGCCTCCTTCGAAACGCTGCCCACGCGCCTGCTCGCGCTTCGCGAGGCCGAGGTCGCGCAAGCGCGCGAGGACATCCGGCGCGCCGCCGACGCCGCCCGCGATATCGCCGGGCGACTGCAGGCGATGGGCTCGCGCCTGGGCGCGTGGAGCGCCGCGCTGCCGGGCGAGTCGCCCGAACTGCTCGGCGCGCTCGACGAGCTGGCAGCCGTCCCGCGCGTGCACGAACGCGAACTCACGCAGGTCGCCGACTCGTTCCCCGTTGCAGGCGTGGTGCGCGTCGCCGGCGTCGAACTGCCGGACATCCCGGCCGCGCAGGGCTCGTTGGGCGTGGTGCTGAAGCGCGCCGCCGACGCGCTCGAGACCATCGCGCGCGCCGCCTCGCAGCTCGCGCCGCGCGAGCAGTTCGGCGCGATCGCCCCCGACGCCCGCGCCGTGCAGCGCGAGGCCGAGCTGGCGCGCGACGAGGCCCTGCGCGCCCACGACGCGATCATGCGCGCCCCGCGCGTCAAACTCCTCGACACGCTGAAACTCCTGCAGAGCCAGGACGTCGCGGTCATCCTCTCCAAAGACGAGGTCGTCGCGATCCGCATCGAGAGCGTGCTCGCCGAGCGTCCCGACGCCCCGGGCGGCGCGGGGCGCATCCGCTTCGCCGCCGAGGACGCGATCTCGTCGGCCCTCGCCGCCGCCGGAGGCGCCTCGGCGCCGGTCCTCGTGCTCGTTCATAGCCAGCAGGTCCGCATCCTCGAGCCCCTCGGCCCGACGCAGACCGACGCAGCCGGCGCGATGCGCCAGCTGCTCGATCGCGTCTCGGCCCGGGGCATGCTCGTGCGCGAGTGGGCGACCGGCGTCGACCAGGCGCGCCCCTCGCTCGCCGACGCGCGCGCCGCAGGGCGCCCGGTCGTCTGGATCGTCCTGCCCGGTCGTTCCGATGTCGCCGAGGCGGCCGGGCGCATGGGCATGCTCGCGCGCGCCGTCGAATCGCTCGTGAGCGAGGGCGAGAACATCCTGCTCAGCGCGACGCCCTCGCTCCTGCCGCGCGTGGGCGAGCCCGACCCGCTCGTCGCGCCGTTCGCGCCGCTGGGGCTTCGCGTGGAGTCGGGCAGGCCGCTCGTCGAGACAATGTCGACTCCCTCGGGGCCCCGCTCGGGCTCCGCCTTCCGACTCCTGCGCGCCGAGCGCGACCACCCCATCGGCGCCGCCCTCGACGGGCTCGCGACGGTCCTGCTCTGGCCCTCGTCGATGCTCATCGAGCCGGTGGACGGGGGCGAAACCGTGTTCACCCCCCTGCTCCTCGTCGATCGCAGCGACCGGATCTGGGGCGAGTCGCAGTGGCCCACGCTTGCGCGAGGGGGCGCCGCGACGGCGGAGTTCGACCCGCGCGTCGACCTCGGGGGCGGGCCATGGATCGTCGCCGCCGCCGGTGAGCGCTTCCTCGAAAGCACGACCGCCCCTCAGCGCGTCGTCGTCGTGGGCAGCAACGGCTGGTTCCTCGACGCCCTCGCCCAGCAGACGCAGGAGGTTGACGGGCGCGTCGTCGAGACCAACCCGGGCAACCTCGAACTCTTCGACGCGAGCGTCCTCTGGCTCGCGGGCCAGGACGACCTGATCGCGCCCGGCTCGTCGCGCGACGCCGGCCCGCGCGTGCGCCCGATCCCCCCCGGCTCGCTGCGCCTGCTCTGGTGGCTCTGCATCCTCGGCCCCGCGACGATGACGCTTCTCCTGGGCGCGCTCCTCCGAATCCTCCGAGGGTGAACGGGCGCGCCGCGCCCGAACGCGATACATTGTGGGCATGCTGACGCGAGCGCTGATCATCGCCGGCCTCCTCGCCGCGGCCCTCGTGGCGCTCGCGCTCGCGCTGGTCAGCGGCGCCCGACCGTCCACCGAGGCCGACGCGACCGGACAGCCCCTCGTCCCGCGGCAGGTCTGGGAAGCCACCTCGCTCGACATCACCCCGCCGCTGGGGCGCTCGCCGGCCCTGTCGCTCCGGCGCACCCCCGACGGGGCGTGGGTCTTCAGCGACGACGGGTGGCCGGCCAACGAGCCCGCGGTCCGCGCCACGCTCCGCCTGCTCAGCGAGGTCCGCATCGAGGGGCGAGGCGCGTCGGTGCGCGACGGCACGCGCGTCGCGATCCGCTTCGGGGACCACGAATCGGTCCTCACGCTCGAGCGCGGCGAGGCGGCCTTCGGGGGGCGCGCCCTCCTCGCCAACGAGCGCGGCGGGTACGGGTCGGCCTCCGTCGAACTGGCCCAGGCGCTCGGCGACATCCGCCCCGACGCGTGGCGCAGCCCCGTCGCCATGCCCCGGGTCGAGGTCGAAGCGTCGCGCATCACACTCGCCTACGCGGACGATGAGGCGATCTCGCTCGCGCGCACCGCCGGGCGTTGGCGCGTTCGTGAACCGCTGCGCAGCCGCGCCGACGAGCGGCGCATCGGCGCGCTGCTGGGTGCGATGATCGACCTTCGCGTGCAGCGCTTCGCGTCGCCCGAAGACGTCGCCGCCGCGAGGGCGCAGCCGGCGCACTCCACCGCGCTGCGCGCCGTCGTCGTCGAGACCGACCGGCGCACGCTCCGTGCAGACGACGGGGGCGTCGCGACCACCACCGACGCGACGGCGCTGCGCGTCATCGGCACGCTCGACGATTCGGGCGAGAGCGTCCTGTGCGAAGTCGACGGCGTGCCCGTGCTCGTGCGCGGCGCGTCGCTCGATCGGCTCGTCGTCGCGCTCGCCGAGCTGCTCGCGCAGTCGTCGACCGGCGCGTCGCCGGCCGACATCGGCATGATCGCCCTGCGCGACGAGCGAGGGCGCGAGGGCGCCTTCCGGCGCGAAGTCATGTCCTGGGTCGCGCTGGGCAGCGAAGCGGAGCGCCAGCTCAACCCGGCCGACGACCCGGGCGCCATCGACCTGGTGCTGCAGTTCCTCGCCAACGCGCAGCCGTCGAGCGTCTCGCTCGCGCAGTCAGACGCGCCGCCGAACGAAGCCAGCGTGCGACTCTACGGGCTCGCCGACGACGACCGCGCCGCGCTGGGCCTGCGCTGGGAGCCGTCGGAGCGAGGCCGCGTCCTCGTGGTCCGCGAGGAGCGCGTCGAGCGCCGCTACGCCGAGAGCCAGACGCCGCGCCTGCTGCGCGCGTGGCTCGACGCCGAGTGATCCATCACCGGAATCGCAGCGTGAGCAGCGCGTCGTCGCCGATGCGCCGGACGCCCGTTGTTTCGACGCGGCGCGCGTCGGCGAGGCGGTCGAGCGGTCGGAGGTCAAACGCCGGGATCGCGGCCCTGTCCCCCAGGAGCACGGGCGAGACGAACACGCGCGCCTCGTCGATCAGGTCGGCGCGCAGCATCGACGAGAGCAGCCCCGGCCCGGCCTCGAGGAGCACATTCGTCGCCCCGCGCTCGCGCGCGAGCCATTCCATCGCCTCGCGCAGGTCGAGACGCGCCGGGTCGTGACGATCGGGGCCGATGGGCACGACGACCACGCCGCGATCACGCAGCGCGTCGGCGCGATCGGCGGCGTCGGGCTCGCAGAACAGCACGACGGGCGTCTCGTACGCGGTGCGCACGATCGTCGCGCCGGGCGGGGTGCGCAGCGACGGGTCGACCACGGCGCGCAGCGCGACGCGTCGCGCCGGGCGTGGCGCACGCGCCGTCAGCATCGGGTCGTCCGCGACGACCGTGCCCACGCCGGTGAGCACCGCGTCGACGCGCCCGCGCCAGCGATGCACCATCGCGCGCGATCGCTCGCCCGAGATCCACTTCGAATCGCCGGTCCGCGTCGCGACGCGCCCGTCCAGCGTCTGCGCCCACTTCGCGATCACCCAGGGGCGCCCCTCTTCGACGCGCAGGCAGAAGGGGTCGGACAGGCGCGTCGCGTGCTCACTGGCGTCCGTGAAACGCACCGCGATCCCTGCGCGACGGAGCGCCTCGGCCCCGCCCTTCGCGCTGGGGTGCGGGTCGCGGCGCGCGATCACGACCTCGCCCACGCGCGCCTCGATCAGCGCGTCGACGCAGGGGGGCGTCTTGCCTTGGTGGGCGCAGGGCTCGAGCGTCACATACACCGTCGCGCCGGCGACGGGCTCGCCCTGCTGGGCCGCGTTGCGCAGCGCGTCGATCTCCGCGTGCGGGCCCCCGAACTCGCGATGATGGCCGCAGGCGATGACCAGCCCGGGGTCGTCGGGCGACGCGATGACGCACCCCACGAGCGGGTTGGGCTCGACGCGCCCCTGCGCGCGCCGGCCCGCGCGCGCCGCGAGGTCCAGCATCTCGCGGTCCAGGTCGCTCATCGGCGCCTCACGATCGCGTCGAGCTCCGGGCGCGACAGCAGCGACGACGCCTCGCGGATCCAGCGCTTCGCGTCCACCCCGTACCCCTGCGTCGGCTTCACCTCGGGGAACCGCGCGCCCATCTCGGCGTTGAAACGCAGCATCGACAGGTCTCTCGCGTACTTGGCGGCCATGCTCGCCAGCGCCACGGGGAACCGGCGCGAATCGGCGCCAACCTCGACGATCACGCGCAGCTCGCGCCGCCCGTCGCGCAGCACATACGCGCACTGCGCGGGCGTCCGCCGCTTGACGCTCATCGTCGCCCCTGCGTCCACGCTCGCCAGCAGGTCGGCGTAATCCGTCCTGCCCCCCTGCCGGTCGAGGAACGCGTACCCGATCGCCGGGTCGTCGCCCTCTCGCGCCTCGGTCGCCAGCGAGCCCCACAGCGAGCGCAGCGCCGCGTGCGCGTCGCGCAGCGTGATCGCGGCCTTCGATCCCAGCCGCTCGCACGCGTCGTTGAACTCGCGCGCCGGCAGCGCGTGCACCGCGAGCGATTCGAGCGTCACGCCGGCCCGCGCCATCGCCCCCGACAGCGCCGACGCGCGCAGACGCACCAGCGACGCGTCGTGGTTCAGGGGGAGCGGGCGAGGGCTCGCGACCGCCTCGCGCTCCAGCGCCGCGCAGCGCAGCGCCCCGAACAGCGACGCGTCGTCGGCGACGCACCCCCCGTCGCGGCACGCGAGGAACGACAGCAGCGAGAGCTCGATGTCCGCGAGAGCGGCGGCGTGGGGGTCGGCGCCGGCGCGCGTCGCGCGCTTGAGGGCCTTCGAGTCGTTCACGCAGACGCGAGGCGTCCGCGCCGTCGACTCCTTCGGCTCGCGGCAGACAGCGCCCGAGAGCAGGCGCCACAGGTCGGGCGGGCGCGTCGCGTCGTCCATCGGCGCGCGCAACACCGCCGCGCCGACGCACAGCGGGCCCAGAAACGGGCCGTACCCGGCCTCGTCGAGGCCGAGCAACAGCGCGGTGCGCAGACGCGGCGGTGTGTTCACGGTGCGGTTCGGCGAGCGCGGGAGCGGATCACTCCTGCGCGGGCGCGCCCTGCAGGCCCTCGAGCTGGGCCCCGGTCGGGGCGCTGCCGCCGCGACCGAGGTACCAGACGATAATGCCGACAGCGGCGACGAGGAGGACGACCGCGACGATGACTTTGACTTTGTCGTTCATGATCAGTTCTGTCTCGCAAGGTTCACAGCGAGGGGAAAAACAACACGCCGCGGGACGAGTCCCGCGGCGTGGAGTGTAGCGAGGATTCAGGCGGTTTGCCTGATGCGCTTCAGCAGGAACTCAGGGGAGATCGCGCCCGCCGAGACCGCCGAAGGTGAAGCGGAAGTACTGGTTGCGGCGCGAGTAGGGAGCGCCGAACGCGGGCCCGAGCTGGGCGGGCATGTCGCGCACGGGACCGGCGTCCTCGGTGAACGCGCTGCCGGCCTGATCGGGCTGGAAGACCTGGCTCTCGCGCCAGGGCAGGACGCTCTTGGCGCTGCCGTCGAACTGCGCGACGCTGGTGGCGGTGCCGTCCTTGAAGGTGGAGCCGCGGTTGTTCCAGAACGACGCGCCGCGGTCGTGCGTCGCGTAGTGCTGGTAGAAGGCGACCTTGTTCGAGGGGAACGCGACGCTGGTGGCGCGATGGAAGACGCGGGCTTCCTGGACGTTCACCTGCGCGCCGCCGCCGCCGGCCTGATCGCCGAAGGGGCCGTTACGCGAGAACAGGCGCGTCTCGAAGAGCGCGGGCAGGACATACCAGTAGGTCGAAGCGACCAGGTAGGTCTCGGAATTGCGCCCGTCCGGGGGAGTGTTGCGGTAGGTGTTCCACGAGTTCTTGCGGCTACGGTCCGTCGGAGAGAGAAACGGCTCCTGCAGCATGGCGTCGCCGCGGGCCTCGACCATGTAGTTGCCGAAGGCGACGAACCAGAAGCCCTCGACGCCAATGGCTTTCGAGTCGGCCGCAGTATTGTACGTCTGGTAGTTAAGGCCGGCGGGGGTCTGGCGCTCCTGGGGGCGGAAGCGGAAGCCGTTCAGCCCGCCGTCGAGCGAGTTGGCCATGACCAACGCCGGGCGCCCACGCTCGCCGGTGGTCGGGCCCTGGGTGGCGCCGTTGCCTTCGGGGGCGCTGGGCAGGCGGTCCTGGTTGTCGGACGAGAAGGACGCGGCGCCCTGGCCGTTCGAGCGGATAGTCGCGACGCAGGACACGATGCCGGCCTGACGGCGCGCCTCACCGAGGGTGGGCAGCAGGATGCCGATGAGCAGCGCGATGATGCTCACCACGACGAGCAGCTCGATGAGCGTGAAGCCCGCTCGGCGCTCGGTTCGGCCCGCGAGGGGGGCCTTGGACAGACGGTTCATTCGGTTGTCTCCTTCGGGCATAACTGGGGGCGCGGACCGCCGCGCAAAATCAGGGGGTCGGAGCGTACACAAACTCAACCCCCGCGTAAAGACATGTTCACAATTGTCCGCTACGCGAGGGTCCCCGGTTCTGTTGCAGCCACAAGCCGATTTTGCGGACCCATCCCGATCGGATTTTGTTCGGAATCCCCCTCTCCCCCCCTGCTCCCCACTCCCCACTCCCTACTCCCTTCCCCCTACTCCCTTCCCCCCAAAAACGACGCGGCCCGGCGTGATGGCCGGGCCGGGGCGGAGACCTGGATCTCGAATGCGGCTGAGAGGAGTCGAACCTCCACGGGGTTTTACCCCCACTAGGACCTGAACCTAGCGCGTCTGCCAATTCCGCCACAGCCGCGGCGTGAGGCCGCAAGGATAGTCGGGCCGCGAACGATGTCTACCCGGATTTCCCAGATGGGAACTTGCTTTCCGGTATCATGGCGTGGCGTTTGACCGCGGGCATACAAGCTTTGTCTACACGCTGGAACACTGAAGTCCTGAGGATCCAATGGGTGAGGGCAAACTGGACGCCCTGCGGGGCGTTTTTGAGGGCCGCGTGAAGCTGGAGTTTCACGGTTCCAAGGTGACCAGCGACGCGGGGCTCCTGGCCTACCGCGAACTCGATGATGCGCTGGGCTTGATTACGACGGCGGTGAGGGGTCTTGCATGATTGGCGGATGGGCAAGAACACGAGGCACTCAATGATCGCGCTGCTGAGGCAATCCGAGTACAGCCGCCTGGCGGAGTACGAGGACGCCAACGATGCCGAGCAGCTGTCGGTCGATCCGGCCATGCGGCAGGTCGTGGACGGAGAGTCGAATGGGAAATCCCGCTTAAAGGCACAGCGATCCCCGCAAAGAATCAAGCCGAGAGTATGTATTGACAAGCAACTCGACGAGTGCTATGCTACGCATATTCTGGCGACACTTTGGTTCCTCGCACTTGCGCCACGACCATGTTCAATACTTGTTTGTATTGAAGCAATCGCATTTTAAGAAGGAATTCACCAATGCTTAGAATTCGCATCGCCTTGCTTGCCGTCTCGACTTTGGGGATTTTCACCGCCCCCCCTCTGGCAAGCGCCGGAAGTCCCGGAAGTTGCAGCTCTTCTTCCTCATCAAATTCATCGTTTCTGATCACGCATTATTTTTCTGACCCTTCGTCGATCACGTCTTGGGTCGGTGTTGTCACGGCAAACGAAACTTCCTTTGTCTTGTGTGATTCGGTCCCGCTCACGTTCTTTGGGCCCGATACGGATTTTACTTCTTCGTCTACAGACCCCATCATCCAGGCAATTGGCAACGTCGATGGCCTTGCCCAGTCTCTCGCGCGTTTCCGGCCATCTGTTTCAAGCACCAACCTTCTCACTTCGGCCAGCTCCACTAATGTCGCAGCGGGGTGCTTCGTCCCGCCTGCGTCCTGCGCCAATAGGATTGAGTTCTACTCCGGAGTCGTCTCTGCTTCACTCGAATATACTTTCGGCGCGTCCACCACAAGCATCGCGACCGTGAAGTATGACCCGTATTCGACGGCAGCTTTCACTGGTACAGCTGATTTTCGCGAGTTCTTTACCGCAATCGCCATCACACTCTCGCCCAGTTCGATCGACGTACGCGGCCTGAAGCTGGCGATCGTCGGCGGGAATCAGATCTTCGACACGATCGGATTTACGCCATCCGTTGGTTCATCTGACTACACTGTCTCCACCTCCATCTCGCCGGGCGTCGTCACGACCAACATCTCACTCTTTTATTTCGACAGCCTGCGCAATGACTTGGATGGCGACAACCGGGTTACGGAATCTGACCTGGCGATCTTTGAAGCCGCGATCGTCGCGCAGACATGGGCCTTTGATGAAAATTTTGATTTCAACGGCGACGGCGTGAATGATGCGGCTGATGTGGCGCTGCTCGCAGCTGCTCTTGGTGCTGGCATCAAGTCTGCAGACTTCGCTGATGTCAACAACAATGGGTGGATCGATGCTTGTGACAAAGTCGCCTTCTACAACGCCTTCGGAAGCGCGTACGGTGACACGGACTATGACATCGCCTTCGACTGGAATCTCGACGGGGTGATTGATGTCATCGACGAAGCGGAGTTCCTTTCACTCTTTGTGGAAGGTGACACCAATGGCGACGGCGTCGTGAACTTTGCGGACCTCAATACCGTTCTGTCGCAGCTCGGTCAGAGTGGGATCGGACTTAGTGGCGATCTGAACTGCGACGGAACAGTGAATTTCACTGATCTGAACATCGTCAACTCTAATTTGTAAACACCCGATCATCACAGCAGCTAACCAGCCCCTATCTGGGGCTTTTTTAGTCGCTTTGGAGCGTATATGCGCAGGTTGTGCGTCACAGTGCATGTGCCAATAGCATCCGGACAGCGTGTCGCAGACCACCATAGCTGTGATCGAACCTTTCCGCGTGCTTAGTAGCATCCCCCGCAGTCGTGCCACGCCTCCCAATAGCGATCAGTTCCCAGCGGGGCCCGGGAGTCGCCAGTCGCGGTCGTAGGCGAGGGGCGCCCAGCGGCGCATGTCGGGTCTAATCCCGGAACCGGGCCGGGGCGTCAGAATCCCGCCTCCGACAGCCACTGGCTGGGGGAGACATCGAGGGCCTCGGAGATCGCCAGAAGCGACTCCAGGCTGGGCAGGTGGGCGCCGCGCTCGATGCTGGAGAGCTGGCTGACGCTGACCGTGGAATGCTCGGAGAGCTCTTTGAGCGTCCACCCCCGCTGCGTGCGCGCCATGCGGATCTGGCGCCCCAACTCCTGGCGCAGGCGGTCCTGGGGGCGCCCCCCGAGGTTGAACTCGGTGGCGGCGCCCCGGAGCACGGCGCGCAACTCGTCGAGCGAGAAGGGCTTCTCGAGGTAGTCGTAGACATCCTGCTTGAAGGTGTGGCGCATCGTCTCGAGCGAGGGGTACCCCGTCACGACGATCACGCAGAGTTTCGGCCATCGCTTGCGGATCTCGAGGAGGACCGCCTCGCCGGAATAGCGGCCCATCTTGATGTCCAGCAGCAGCGCGTCGGGCGTGCGCGCCTCGATCGCGGCGAAACACTCGTCGGGCGTCGAGACCGCGCGGACCTCGTGCCCCTCGGATTCCAGCGTGGACGTGATGAACTCGCGGAAGTCGGGGTCGTCGTCGAGCGAGACGATCGACAGCGCCGGCATCGGGGGCTGGTGCGGCTGGCCCGTCTCCGGGGCGTCGTGCTTGCGGTCTGGGGGGCTTTTCACTCGGCCTCGGTTCGCGTGGGATGGGACGCTTCATCTTCGCCGGGAGCGCCGCGCGACGCAACCGTCGGGCTGTTCGGGGGAGCGTCGCCCGGGGTTCCAGGGGCCGGCGGGTTCGCCGGGGCGACGGAGGGCGCGGGCGGGTCGTCCGGGAGCATGATCTCGAACTCGGCGCCGGTTCTGCCGGTCGCGTCGGCGAGGTTCCTGGCGAGCACGAGCCCGCCGTGCTCGCGGATGATCCCTTCGGACACCGCGAGGCCCAGCCCGGTTCCCTTGGAGTCGAGCCGCGTGGTGACGAAGGGCTCGAAGAGGCGCGAGAGGACCTCGGCCGGGATGCCGGGCCCCTGGTCCTGAATGCGCAGCGAGGTCCACCGGCGCCCCTCGCGCACCGTCTGCTCGGCGGCGACGCTGATCTCGCCGCGCCCGTCCATCGCGTCGGCGGCGTTGCGCAGCAGGTTGACGAAGACCTGCCCGAGCCGGTCGGGGTCGCCGGTGACGGTGACGGTGTCGGGCACGAGGTTGCGGAGCTCGATGTCGCGCGACTCGCGGTCGAGGCGCACGAGGGTCCACGATTCGTCGACGAGCGCGCGGATGGCGACCGCTTCGCGCGCCGGGGGCCGGACGCGCGCGAAGTCGAGCAGGCTCTCGCTCAGGCGCTCCAGCCGGCGCACGACGCGCAGCATGAGCTGCGCCTGCGCCTCGGGCACGCCCCGCTGCGGCTCGGAGGCGATCCGCTCGACCTGCCCCTTGAGCACCGCCAGGGGCGTGTTGAGCTCATGCGCGATGCCGGCCGACATCATGCCCAGACTCGCGAGACGGTCCTGATCGGCGAGGTTCCGGCGCGCCGTCTCGAGCAGGTGGTTCTTGCGTTTCAGCTCGACCGCGATGCTCTCGATTCGCTCCAGCGCGTCGTTGAGCGCGCTCTCCTGACGGCGCAGGCGCACGATCGATTCGTTGCGAGATCGCATGATCTCGCCCAGCTCGTCGGAGGGCATCTCGCTCGACGCGATCAGCTCGTCGGCGCGCCGCCCCTCCTGCACCGCGAGGTCGGCGCGCAGCAGCGCCCGGATCGGCTCGTACACCTGCCGGGGCAGCACCACCAGCTCGAGCGAGAGCGCGATGAGGAAGTACACGCCCAGCAGGGCAGCCGTCAGGAAGAGGTACAGCTTGATCACCGACGCCTTGGCGGCGGCGGCGTTGGCGGACACGAGCAGGAAGATGTCGCGCGCCGCGTCGTGGCGCACGACGCGCTGAGGGGTGACCTCGCCGTGGATGAACACGGGCAGGCCGTCCGCCTCGCGCGCCAGGCGCGCCTGGCGCGACGACAGGCCCAGTTCCTCTTCCGATCCCACGCGCAGCTCGACGTGCTCGGGCGCGGCGCGCAGGGCGAGCGTGGGGTCGAGCGAGAGCATGTCGAGGGCGGCCAGGCAGGTCTGGCGCTCCGCGGCCTGCACGACCTCGCGGATCGCCGGTCGCAGCGAGAGCAGCAGCACCAGCGCCAGGGTGAGCGAGAACCCGGTGTGGAGGATGATCATCTTCTTGCGGATGCGCATCGAGCCCAGGAGGGCGCGCAGGCGCCCGGCCCGACGCTCGGCGTCGACGGGCCACTGACCCTCCGGGGTCGGCTCGGCTGGGGGTCGTTCTCGCACGACACATCCTGCGCCGGCGCCGGGCGGAAAGCCAGTCGGACGCGAGCCCGGGGCCCGCTCGTGCCGATAGAGGCCCGGTGAGCCGTTCTCGCAGGAGCCAGGCGCGGATCTACGCGACGCCCGCCGCCGTCGTCGCGATGGGCGTGCTGTGGATGTGGGGCGGGCTGGACGCGTCCTATCGCAGCGCGCTGCTGGCGTGCCTGGGCGTGATCGTGCTCTCGATCCTGATCGGCGCGAGGAGCGGGCGGCGCACGCGACGGCGCCTCGAAGAGAACGAGCGCCAACTCCGGCTGCTGCGAGAAAAGGGCCTCGACGCGCTGCGCGAGGACCTGACCCGGAAAGGATCAAAGGACGCCGCATGAACGAGCACCCCGAGCCGAAACTGACCCTGCGGACCCCGAGCATGATCCTGCTCGTGACGGGCGTCACGGTCGAGGCGGAGCGCCACTCGCGACCCCTCGCCTATCACATCCGCGAGCACATCCTGGCCTGGCAGGCGGTCGAGCTCGACGACGACGAGGACGCCGCCCCGGGGACGCGCGACCTCGAAGCGGTCGTCTGCTCAGATGTCTGGTGGCTGAACAACCCCGAGCTGCGCCGCCAGCCGACGATCAGCGTCGGCCCGCCCGAAGAGAACGCGCTGAGCGCGCACCTCGCGTCGCGCGTGCCCAGCGTCTTCACGATCGACCGCAAGCTCATCGTGCAGATGGACCTCGACGGCGCCGACCTTCAGGCGGCGTGCTGGGGCGTCGACCACGCGACCACCGCCGGCGCCGTCGACCGGTTCCTCGAGGGGTACCTCGACCGCTTCCTCGAGTCGTGCTGCGCGCGCCTCGACCTGCTCGCGGGCTGACGCGCCGTCACTTGCCAACACAGAACGAGCTGAAGATCCGCCCGAGCACCTCGTCGGGCGTGATGTCCCCCACCGCGTCGCCCAGCGAATCCAGCGCGCGCCGCAGCGCGTCGGCGACGAGCTCCGCGTCGCGCAGGGCCCGGGCGCCGGGGTCCACGAGGCCGAGCGCCTCGCGCAGCGCGTCGTGCGCGTCGTGCGCCGCGAGCCGGTGACGAGGGATCAGGTCCGACGACCCGTCGTCGGCCCGGGCGTACGCCGCGTCGGCGATCGCGACGCGCAGCGCGCCGAGGTTGTGCCCGTCGATCGCGCACACCGCGAGCGCCCCGGCGTCGGACGACGCCCCCGGCGCCCCCGGCGCCCCCGGCACGACCGGCTGGTCGGCCTTCGTGCGCACGCGCAGCGTCGGTCGCGACGCGAGGTCGATCCCCGGAGGAAACCACTCGGCGCGTTCGAACCGCCCGAGCGGGTCGCACAGGACGATCGCGTCGGCCCGCGCGATCTCGTCCATCGCGGCGCGGCGAGAGAGCGCGTCGACCGGGGAGCGCCGGGCGAGCGCCTCGTCGAGCCCGGCGAGGTCGACCAGATCGACGGAGGACTCCGGCAGCCCGGGCGCGCCGGCCTGCAACGGCTCGACGATCGCGTCGCGCGTCGAGCCCGGGCGCTCGCTGACGACGGCGCGGCGCCGCCCGAGCAGCGCGTTGAACAGCGTCGATTTACCGGCGTTGGGCGGGCCGACCAGCGCGACGCGAGCGCGGCCCGTGCGTGATTCCCGGCTCGCGCGCGCGCCGGCGGCCTGTTCGATCTGCGCGCCGAGCGCCGAGAGTCGCGCCGAGAGCGCGCCGGGCGCGATCGCGATGACATCCTCCTGATCGGTGAAATCGATCCCGGCCTCGACCAGCGCGAGCAGCGAGGCGACCTCGTCGCGCCAGGCGCGCATCGCGGCGCCGGTCTCGCCCGAGAGCAGTCGCTCGGCGGCGCGCCGCGCCGACTCGCCCCCGGCGGCGATGAGGGCGGCAACGCCCTCGGCGCGATCGAGCGACATCCCGCCGTGGAGGTACGCCCTCGCGGTGAACTCGCCCGGCTCGGCGGGGCGCACGCCCTCGTGCGCGCACAGCGCCGCGACGACGCGCTCGACCAGCGACGGGTTCCCGGGGACGAGCAGCTCGGCGCAGTCCTCACGCGTGTACGAGCGCGGCGAGCGCCAGAGGATCAGCAGCGCAGGCAGCGAGACCGGGCTCGCGCCGGCGTCGAACGGCGCGAGCGTGAGGCGCACGGCGCGCGCGCAGGCAGGCATGCGGCTCGGGTCGGGCGAGAGGATCGTGCCAAGCGCGCCGGTCGTGGAGGGCCCCGAGACGCGCACAATGGCGCGCGCCGACGCCCCCTGCCCGGACGCGATCGCGACGATGGTGTCGCCGGCGCGCATCGGGGTTGCTCAGCGCCCGTCGCGGCCTTTGAAGCGGCGCTGGCTCTTGTCCTGCTTCTTCGCGAACGGGTTGGCCATGCCCTGCTTGGCCGTGTTGGCGACGCGCTTGCGTCCGGGCGCCGCCGACGCCGGCTTCTTGGGCTCGAGGTCGAGCTGGTTGATGTGGGCGCGGATCCAGCGGCTCTCGAGGATGCCCAGCGTGGAGTTGGTGACGAAGTAGAGCGTCAGCCCGCTGGGCGCGTTGAACACGAAGACAGGGAACATGATGACCATCATGACCTTGATGATCTTCTGCTGCGCCTGCTGCTCGGGCGTCATCGTCGCGCTGGTGGGCGGGGTGAGGTACTTCTGCTGGATGAAGAACACCACGCCCAGCACGAGCGGGAGGATGTTGAGCCCGGTGATGGGGCCCATCAGCCCGCTGATGAGGGGCACGTTGAAGGCGCGCCCGAACTCGATGAAGTGATCCGGCGCCGACAGGTCGCCCAGGAACGCCCACTGCCCGTTGGTGAGTTTCTGCACGACGCCGAAGAACGCCGGCTGGTGGCGAAGCTCGTAGGCGAAGTAGAGCATCGCGTAGAGCGCGATCCAGACCGGGGTCTGGAGGAACATGGGCAGGCAGCCGAGCGCTCCGGTGAAGTTGACGCCCTCTTCCTTCATCAGCTTCGCGACCTCCTGCTGGAGGCGCTTGGGGTCGTCCTTGTACTTTTCCTTGAGCTTCTGCTGCTTGGGGCCCAGGGCCTGCATCTGCTTGCCGAAGCGCGTCATCGCGATCTGCGAGCGGCGCGTGATCGGGTGCAGGATCGTGCGCACCACGAGCACCAGCAGGATGATCGCCAGCGCCCAGTCGAAGACGATGTAGTTGTGCGCGATGCGCAGGAACCACAGGAGCGGGCGCGTGAGCCACTGGAAGGTGCACGGCGCGCACATGCCGCCGATGTTGTGGATGACCATGTCCTGCAGGTTCAGCGCGTTGGCGATGGGCTCCGAACGCATCACCTGCTTGCTCAGCGGGCCGGCGTACGCGCCGAACGAGATGTCGGCCGAACCGCCGGCCGGGATGTCCCCCGGCGCGCTCGTCAGCTGCAGCACCACCGACTGGTTCGGGTCGCCCTTGAAGCCCACCACCACGCGATCGACGCGACGCGCCAGGTCGAAGTCTTTCTCGACGCTGACCCCGGGGTTCGTCGCGTCGTCGGGGTCGATGGGCGCGTGCACCACGAACGCGAAATAGCGCGAAGTCATCGCGACCCACGCCAGCGTCCGCTGGTTCTTCAGGTCCTCGTCGCGCGGCCAGAGGGGCTCGCGATCGAACACCTGACGGTCGATCAGCTTCTCGCGAGGCAGCAGCTTGGTGTCGGCGAGCACGACCTGCTGCGACGGGTCGCGCTGGCGCGAGAGCAGGAACCCGTACCGGAACCGGCGCGTGGGCAGGTTGTAGCCGGTGGTCTCTTTCGGCAGGTCCAGTGGGCCGTACTGGTACCAGGTGTATCGCATCGGGCGCTGCGTCAGGTTGTCCAGACGCTGGCGCACCACGAGCTCGAACGACCCGGGACGCAGCTCGTACTTCTTGTGAACCCGCGCGACCGGGTTGCCCTCGGCGTCCTCGATGATCGCTTCGAACTCGCCAGGAGACAGCTCGCGCCAGATCGTGCCCAGCGTCGAAGGACGGCGCAGGTCGACGAACACGCCCGCCTCGCCCCCGATCGAGAGTTCCACGCCCACAGCCGCGAGCGAGACCACCGCGACGCCGCCGGCGCTCTTGCGCTCCTGGACGGCGTAGTGGTTCTGCTGGTTGACTTCTTCGAAGTAGTCCGCGAAGACGATCGACTCGACGCCGGCGCCGTAGGGCGAGAACGCGATGTCGTACTTCCACTGCCCGGCCGGCTCGATCGCGCCGAGCGACGCGAAGGGCGCCGGCGCGTCGAAGACCCTCGCGCGAAGCCCGGTGATCTGTCCAAGCGTGGGCGTCGGCGTCGATGGCGCTGGCTGGGACTCGGTCTGCGAGGCCACGGGAGCGTCCTCGAGCGCCGACGGGAGCGTCGGGGACTCCGGGGGCGCCGGGGGCGTCTGGGGCGAGGGCGTCGGGGGCGTCTGGGGCGAGGGCGTCGGGGCGCGCGCTGTGCTGGTGGAGGGCGTTGTCGAGTCGCCGGCGGTGAGCTCGGTGGCGCGTGTCTCGGGCGTGTCCGCCTGCTGGGCCGGCGCGCCCGAGGAGCCCCGGATGCTCCCGATCGCGATGATCGCCACGATGCCCGTCGCGACGAGCAGCAGGATGGCGGTGAAGAGCGCGCGTTTGGCCTTGTTGGGTTTGGTCGCCATGGAGGATCAGTCGAGCGGACGGACCGCCGGGCGACGGGCGCCCGGGTCGGAGAGCACAAAGACGGGATCGGGGAGGCGGAGGCCTCCGCCGAGAGCGGGAAAGATAGCGCCGCAAACCCCCCTGCTCACGCCCTGGACTCACGGAACCCGGCCGCGGGTCGCTCAGCGCCCCTCGTACAGACGATCCCCCAGCCAATCCGCGAGCTGGGGGATGCTTTTGATCTTCTCCGCGGTCTTCGCGACATCGTACTCAACGCGCACGAACTCCAGGGTCAGGTCGTCGTCGCCCTGCATGATCACATAGCTGGCGCGCGGGTCGTGGTCGCGGGGCTGGCCCACCGACCCGACATTCACGACCGCCTTCTCGTCTTCGCTCACGCAGTAGACCGACCGGCCCAGCTCCCCGGGCGAATAGAAGTCCGGCTCGTCGGTGAACACCCCGGGGACGTGCGTATGCCCCACGATCGCGAGGCGTTCGACCCGGTCGAACACCGCCTTCATCTTGTCGGGCGCCGTCATCGCGTCGTCGGGGAAGATGTACTCGTTGATCGGGCGACGGGGCGAGCCGTGGACCGCGAGCATCGGGAAGCCCGCGCCGTTGGCCTTCTCGACGACCCGGACGCGCAGCGACCCCAGGAACGCGAAGCGCCGGGTGCGCTTGGCCTCGTCGGGCTCGGCGTCGAACTGCTCGCGCGTCCAATAGGCGGCGGCCGCCGCGGCGGGGTTGAAGTTGGTCGGCTCGTACAGCACGCCGAAGTCGTGGTTGCCCAGGAGGGACCACGCGCAACGCTGCTCGACGAGGTCGACGCACTCGAGGGGCTCGGGGCCGTACCCGATGATGTCGCCCAGACAGATGATCCGGTCGACGCCCTTCTCATCGATATCGCGGAGGACGGTGCGCAGTGCCTCGGCGTTCCCGTGGATGTCGCTGATGATCGCCGTCCGCAAGGGGCCGAGCCCTCCCTGGTAGCCGCTGAATTCCGACGCCGGGATAACACGCCGGGACGCCGCGCGAAGCCGCGGATGCTACAACCGCGTCCGCTCGCGAGCAACGCCCTCCACAATGGGGGCCGACGCCCGGGCCGGGATCGTAAGTTCCGGCAATCTGAAGGCGTGAACCGTCCGATGAACCCGCCGAAACCCCGAGAGATCTTCCGGGCGACCCGACGCCCGGGGCTAGAATCGCCGACTTTCTGCTTCTCGGACGATGCGCCGCCGGCGCCCGCCAGCGACGCGAACAAGGAAACGAGCCGAAGCATGACCCTGCCCTTCCCCATCGATATGCAGACCCCCCCCTCCGACCGGACGCCCCACCCGCTCCAGAACGTCGGGGTCCAGTACCAGCGCACGCGCGAGATGACCATCGACGAGCTCCTGCTCGAGAACCGCGTCGTCTTCCTCATCGGCGAGATCAACCACGCCTCCGCCGCGCGCGTCATGATGCAGATGCTCTATCTGGAAAACCAGAAGCGCGGCCAGGACATCAACTTCTACATCAACTCCCCGGGCGGCGCCGTCGACGACACCCTCGCCCTCTACGACACCATGCGCTTCCTGTCCTCCCCGGTCGCGACCTACTGCATCGGTCGCGCCTACTCCGGCGGCGCGGTCCTCCTGACCGCCGGCGCCAAGGGCAAGCGGTTCATCCTGCCCCACGCCAAGGTCATGATCCACCAGCCCTACGGCGGCGTCTACGGCCAGTCCGAGGACATCCGCATCCAGGCCGAGCAGATCATCAAGTCCAAGACCCAGCTCATCGAGATCCTCGCGCACAACACCGGGCAGACCGCCGAACGCGTCCGAGCCGACTCCGAACGCGATCGCTACTTCACCGCCAAGGAAGCCAAGGAGTACGGCCTCGTCGACGAGGTCCTCGTCGAGCCCGGCGCGCCCAAGCCCTCCTGATCAACCAACGCCCGTACCGACCACGAGACACACCCGCGCCACGCACGGCGCGTCCACGATCGAAAGACCAGCGACCATGTCCATGCTGATCCCCATCGTCATCGAGCAGACCGGGCGCGGCGAGCGCGCGTACGACATCTACTCACGCCTGTTGCGCGACCGCATCGTCTTCCTCGGCGGCCCCGTCCACGACGACTCGGCGAACCTGATCATCGCGCAGTTGCTCTTCCTCGCCAACGAGGACCCCAAGAGCGACATCCATTTCTACATCAACTCCCCCGGCGGATCGGTCACCGCAGGCCTCGGCATCGCCGACACGATGAACT
Source organism: Phycisphaeraceae bacterium (assembly GCA_019636675.1). NCBI lineage: Bacteria > Pseudomonadati > Planctomycetota > Phycisphaerae > Phycisphaerales > Phycisphaeraceae > Phycisphaeraceae bacterium. The sequence goes on along the minus strand of JAHBXC010000002.1, from coordinate 605,441 downwards.
TCATCCAGCCCCAGGTCGCGACCTACATCATCGGCCAGGCCGCCAGCATGGGCTCGGTCCTCGCGGCCCAGGGCGCCAAGGGCAAGCGCTTCGCCCTGCCCAACGCGCGCAACCTGATGCACCAGCCCCTCATCTCCGGCGTCCTCGAGGGTCAGGCCACCGACCTCGAGATCGAGGCACGCGAGATGCTCCGCCTGCGCGATCGCCTCTACGCGCTCTACAGCAACGCCACCGGGCGCCCGCCCTCCGAGATCGAGCGCGACTGCGACCGCAACAAGTGGCTCGACGACAAGGAAATGGTCGAGTACGGCCTCATCGACAAGGTCCTCACCAGCATGCCGAAGTTCGATCACAAGAACGAGATCGAGTAAGAAGGCACGGGGCACGAGGCACAAGGCACGAGGAAAGAAAGGGAGTGGGGAGCAGGCAGCGGGGAGCAGTCCGGCCCCGCGATTCTTCTCTTGAACACACTCCCCCTCCGCGTCCTCTGCGTCCTTCTGCGGTAAATCTCTTCTTCCCCCAAGCGAGTTCAGTCAGGTGATCACTGCGCCCGCGGCGTCGCGCGGGTGGGCCAGGCCGCGCACATCCACGACCAGCCGCTCCACGCGGGTCGTCGTGCGCAGCGCGCCGACGTAACTCGCGATATCCAGCCGCCCGCCCGGCGCCCTCGGCGCGACGCGCGTCAGCGAGTCGGCGTTCGTCCAGCGCGCCACACCGATCCGCCCGCCCAGCGAGGCGCCGACCGTCACCGGGTCCTCGCCGCGCAGCAGCAGCGACGCCGGGTCGAGCCCAACGCGCAGGGGCGAATCCTGGCGCGCGTCGTCGCGCGCGGGCCAGGAATGATCCGCCAGCAGCACGCCCGCGCTGTCGGCGGCGCCCACGATCGTCGACACCACCTCGTCGAACACCCTCGCGCGTTCACCCTGCACGGCGCGAGGGAGCGCGATCGACACCGCGTGAACGCCGCCGCCGGAATCGCGCGAGAGTTCAGCGCACAGCGTGATCGCCTGCGTCGTTGCGCTCGCGGCACGGTCCGCCTGCGCCAGATCGGCGAAGTGCTCGGGGGGGATCCACAGGTCCAGCCCGCAGAACGAGAGTTCGAGCCGGCGCAGCAACGCCGCGAGGTCGCGGCGCGCCGATCGGTCGAGGTCTCTCGCGCGCAGCCCCGGCGCCGACGCGTCGAGCGTCACGGCGCGGAACCCGGCGCTCGCCGCCCACTCGATGGGCTCGCGAGGGTTCGCCTCGCCCTGTGATCGCACGCCGGCCAACGCGATCGAGGGCGGGGGGAAATCGAGGGTGAAAGGGACCGCTGGCGTGGGTGGCATCGCGATGGTTGTAGGCGCAGGGTCCGGGGGCGACCGCCCCTACCATCCCGCTCGCATGAGCACCACCCCCGCCAACCGGCTTGCCGCCCGGCTCAACGCCGCCCACCTGGTCGCCCTCGCGCTGGTCGCCGGGATGATCGCCACGACCGGGCTGACTGCGGCGATCGCCTTCCCCACGATGCGCGACCTGCAACCGACGCTGGGGATCTACCCCGATTTCGGAGGCGAGCACGCCCCGCTCGCCGCCGGAACGGTGATGCAGAAAGTGTTCCGCCTCGCCGGCGCGGCACAGTTCTTCCTGATCGGCGCCGCGTCGGTCACGCTCACGCTCGCAGGGACGATCGCAAATCCTCATGGCGGGCTCGCCCGGGCGCGCGTGTGGCAGGTGCGCACGCTGATCACGCTGGCGGTGCTGGGGACGCTCTTCGCGCAGAACACAGTGCAGCGCGGGATGAACCGCTCGCTCGCCGCCTACCACGCCGCAGCGAGCGCTGGCGACGACGCGCAGGCGCAGGAGTTCCGTCAGCGTTTCGCCGACCGTCACCCCACGACGAGCCGCCTGCTGACCGCGGCGCTGCTGCTCTCCGTGGCCGGGTTGGCGATGGGCGTTTGGGACGCGGGACGATCCAAAGACGGGGCCGCGGCGCCGTGAGCATGGCGAACGCGAGCGAGAGCGACCTGCCCTTCGACCTGCCCCGCGTGAGTGCGAAGCAGAAGGAGCGCGCGCTCGAGATCCTCGCGGCCCTGCGCGAGCGCTACCCGGACGCGCACTGCGAACTGAACTACTCGACGCCCCACGAACTGCTCGTCGCGACGATCCTCAGCGCCCAGTGCACCGATGTTATGGTGAACCGGGCCACGCCTGCGCTCTTCGCGCGGTTCCCGACGCCGGCCGACTACGCCATGTCAACGCCCGAAGAGATCGAGCCGTTTGTCCGCTCGCTGGGGTTCTTCCGCAGCAAGGCGCGTGCGCTGCACGAATCGATGCGCGATGTCGTCGAGCGGTTCGGGGGAGAGGTCCCGCGAAATATGGACGACCTGCTCTCGCTCCGCGGCGTCGCTCGCAAGACTGCGAATGTCGTGCTGGGGAACGCCTACGGCGTCAATGTCGGGGTCGTGGTCGACACGCATGTGCAGCGTCTCAGCCAGCGCTTCGGGCTGGCGCCGCCGGGCGCGACGGTCGGCGCGATCGAGAAGCGCCTGATGGCGCTCTTCCCGCGCGAGTCCTGGACCGACCTCTCGCACCTCCTGATCTTCCACGGCCGGCGCGCGTGCAAGGCGCGTGGCGGGCTGTGCGCGACCGACGACTTCTGCCGGCGGTTCTGCTCTGAGGCGAAGAAGAAGCCCGCTTCGAAGAAGACAACGACCCGGAAGAAGACAGCGAAGAAGCCCTCCGCCAGGAAGAAGGCCTGACCATGTCGCGACTCCAGCAGTTGCTCAAGCTGTACGAACTCGACCCTTCCGACGCGGATGTGCTGTACATGCTCGCGCAGGAGCACGCGAAAGCCGGGCGCCATGACGAGGCCATCGCTTGGTACGACCGCTGCCTGCAGACCGACGGCTCGTACTGCTACGCGTACTTCCACAAGGCACGCTCGTTCGAGGCGATGGGCGACGCCAACGGCGCGAAACGCACGCTCGTCGATGGTCTGGCGGCGTCGCGCGTGCGCGGCGACGCGAAGGCCGCGGGCGAGATCGAGGGCTACCTCCACTCCCTGGGCGGGTGACGCGATGGCGAAGGCGAAGAAGCAACCGTTCGACCCGCGCGACCCGCGCGCCGCGTTCGACGCCAGCGTGAAGATGCTCGCGCGCACCCCGCTGGGCGGGCGGGGCGTGATCGAACGGCTGTTGAAGAAGGGCTACGACGAAGAGACCGCCCACGGCGCGGTCGCGCGCCTGCTCGAACTGCACCTGCTCAAAGAGGAAGCGTCGGCCGAGGCGATCGTCCACGCGACGACGCGCGACCTGCCGGCTGGCGAGGCGCTGCTCCGGGCCCGGCTCGAGGAGCGCGGCGTCGACGAGAGCGCGTCGGAGGAGGCCCTGCGCGCAGCGGGCCATAGCCGAGACGAGCGCGAGAACGCGAGGACGCTCGCGGCGGCGGCGCTGCGGCGCATGCCCCCTTCCCTCGACGACGCGACCAGGGCGAGGCGACTGCTCGGGCTGCTCGCCCGGCGCGGCTTCGACGAGGAAACCTCGCTCGAAGCGGCCCGCGAGGCAATCCCCGGGGCGTTCGACGAATGAGCGCCGCCACCCCCGGCGGTGCTACCCTTGGGAGCCGTGATTCCCTGATGATCTGACGGAGATCCGCATGTCCGACGCTTCGCTCGACGGCCGGGGTTTACCCGCCGAGTACCAGTTCCAGCCGGGATGGGAGATCACCCCTCGAGACGCGAGGGAACTCCTGCGCCGACCAGAAGAGTCGCGCCCCCTGCTGCTCGATGTGCGACGCCTGGACGAGTTCGAGACGGCGCGCGTCGCCGGTGCCACGCTCATCCCCCTCCACGAGCTGCCCATGCGTCTCGACGAGATCGAGCACCACCGCGACCGACCCGTCATCACCATGTGCCACCACGGCAGGCGCTCCCTGCGCGCCGCGAGCATCCTGCGAAACGCGGGGTTCACCAACGTGCTCTCGCTGGCCGGGGGCATCGACCTGTGGTCGATGGATATCGACGGGAACATCCCTCGGTATTGAGGGGCTCGCACGCCTCGACGAGCCAATGAACAAGGGCCGCGCTCATGAGCGCGGCCCTTGTCGGTTTCGGGGGGTGTCTTCGCGGCTCAGTCGGGCAGTCGCACGAACAGGAGCACGCGCGGGCGGTCGGTGGGCACGCGCACCGTGGAGCGGTCGAACACCGCGAGGTACCGCGCCTCGTACGCCGGGCGCAGGGCTTCGAGGTAGGTGTTGATCTGGAAGTCGCTGGGGTTGGGGACGACCTCGATCGACTCGATATCGCCGGGCGCGTAGCCGCGCACGACGAAGTAGGCGCTGAAGACATCGCTGCGCGTGGTGGCGATGTTGGAGACGGCGCGGAAGATCGCGAGGCGTTCCTCGGGGTCGTCGACGCCCTTGAACTGATCGAGACTGCCGCCGTTGTAGGGCGTCGGTCGCACGACGAGGTCGCTTCCCGAGAAGCTCTCGCGCCGGACATCGAGCGACGGAACGGCTGTGTCATTCGCGCCGAGGGCGGCGGCGTCAGCGCCGAGTTCGAGGAAGCCGCGCGGCTGCGCGGCGCCGGGGTTGCGCGGGTTGGAGGCGTTGACGGTCGGGCCGGTCTCCCACTCGTCGAGGACCGCGAGCTCGCCCAGGGAGACGAAGCCGCGCGCGAGGGGCGCGCCGCCGCCGATCGCGTCGAACATGTCGGGCTCGGCGTTGGGCGAGAGGTAGCGGAACGCGCTGGTGTCTGCGCCCAGCAGGCCGGTGATCTCGGCCGGGGTGCGCCCGAAGCTGCCGATGATCGGGCGGTCGCGGTACTCCATGATCAGCGGCACGCGCCGGTCGCTGAGGGCGTTGACGCTCTGGCGCTGCAGAGGCCCGATCGCGTCCTGCGGGTCGAGGAGCGGGAGCATGCGCAGGTTCTTCTGCGCCGCGGTGTTGATGTTCATCCTGCCCTGCACCAGCCGGCTGTCGTCGCGCCACGAGGGCGTGGCGAGCGGCTCGAACGCGTCGAACACGCGCAGGGCGAGCGGGATCGCGAGCGATTCGGGCAGGCCGCTGGGCACGGTCGAGCCGGGGAGGACGGGCCCGAGCACGCCCAGCAGGTTCTGGTTGGGCGCCGCGCCTGCGCCGCCGGCGGCGAGGACGAATCGTGTCGGGTCGAGGACGCCTAGGTACGGGTTGAGCCCGAGCGTGGCGTTCTGACCGTTGCGGAAGATCTCGGCGTCGGAGCCGAGCTGCTCGCTGATCGTGCGCCACGAGCCGGGGCCGGTCTGGGCTGGCTGCGTGATATTGACGCCCAGCTTCGCGCCCATGTCGTCGGGCGCGTCGTGCACATACATGTGCGTGAACGCGCTGAGCTGGTGCAGCTCGCTGAGGTAGCGCAGCTCGGTGTTGGGGACGAAGAGCTGGAACGAGGGGAAGTTCGCGACGGTGATCGCGCCCTTCTCTTCCTCGGC